>CAZNAX010000016.1:0-30032 GCA_964570965.1 uncultured Desulfatibacillum sp. | reverse complement strand
CCTCGTTGGGGAACATGCCCAGGATGCGGTTGATGGTGGCGCCGGCGTCGGTGGTATGCAGGGTCGTCAGCACTAGGTGGCCGGTTTCAGAGGCGCTCAAGCCGATTTCGACCGTCTCCCGGTCGCGCATTTCACCCACCAGGATCACTTTGGGGGCCTGCCGCAGGGCGGCTCGCAAGCCGTTGGCGTAGTTATCGAAATCCATCCCCAACTCGCGCTGGTTGAAGGTGGCCTTCTTGTGCGGGTGCTGGTACTCGACCGGGTCCTCGAGCGTGACGATGTGCACCGAGCGGCGTTCGTTGATGTCGTCCAAGATAGCGGCCAGGCTGGTGGTTTTGCCGGATCCCGTCGCACCGGTGACGAAGACGATGCCGTTTTTCTCCTTGGCGATCTGGTACATGCTTTTGGGCAGGCCGCGCTCTTCGACGGTCGGAATCTTCGACTCCAGCTTGCGGCAGACAATGGAGAAGTTGCCGCCTTGAGAGAAGATGTTGACGCGGAAGCGGGCCTTGCCGGGCAGGGAATAGGACAGATCGCAGGAACCGGTCCGGAGCATGGTTTCGGTGAGCCGCCGGTCCTGATTGATGAGATTAAGCGCCATGATTTCCGTTTGAAACGGGGTCAGCGGTTTGATGCTGTTGCGGATTTCGATCGGGACCAGCTCCCCGGCGCTCTCCACCTGCATGGGCTTGCCGACCGTGAAGTTCAAGTCCGAAACCTCGCGGTAGGCATCCAGCATCTTGACCAAAATGTGATCGATTTCCTGTTTTTTCACGTTACCCTCTTTTCATGCGGAATCATGCTTCGGTGAAATCGGCGGGGGCGCTCCTCAACAGCGGCCGGAAGCGCGCCTTGTCGTTGGATTTGGCGTAACCCTCCTCGGCGCTGATGGCGCCCCTCTTGAACAGGTCCATGATCGAGTCGTCCAACAGGGTCATGCCGTATTTTTTGCCGGTCTGGATCATCGACGGGATTTGATGACTCTTGCCCTCGCGGATCAGGTTGCGGACGCCCGGGGTGGCGATCAAGATCTCCAGCGCCACGATGCGGCCGATCTTGTCGATGCGCTTGAAGAGCGTCTGCGAGATAACCGCCCGCAGGCCGTCGGCCAACGTGGAGCGGATCTGCGCCTGCTCCTGGGCCGGAAAGACCTCGATCACGCGGTCGACCGTCTTGGTGGCTCCGGTGGTATGCAGGGTGGAGAAAACCAGATGGCCGGTCGTGGCCGCTTCGACCGCCAGCGAGATGGTCTCGAGATCGCGCATTTCGCCCACCAGGATGATGTCCGGGTCCTCGCGCAGGGCCCCCCGCAAGGCGCTGGAGAACGTTTTGGTGTGGATGCCGATTTCGCGTTGGTTGATGATGCAGGCTTGGCTCTGATGGACGAACTCGATCGGGTCTTCAATCGTGATGATGTGGTCTTTGCGGTTGCGGTTGGCCACATCGATGATCGAGGCGAGCGTGGTCGATTTGCCGCTGCCGGTCGGGCCGGTCACCAGCACCATCCCACGGGGCAGCATGGCCAGCTTGGAGACCACCGGCGGCAATCCCAGCTGTTCGGCCGTGAGGATGGCATTGGGGATCTCGCGGAAGACGGCGCCGACCCCATTTTTCTGCATGAAGAAATTGGCGCGGTAACGCGCCAATCCCGGGATTTCGTGGCCGAAGTCCACGTCGCCCGTCTCCTCGAACAGCTTGATCTTGTGCTCGGGGGTGATTTCGTAGAGCATGGAGCGCAGATCGTCGCTGGTCAGTTGCTTGTATTTGATCCGTTCGATTTCCCCGCGGATTCTCAGGGCCGGCGGCTGGCCGGCCACGAGGTGCAGGTCGGAGGCGCCCTGCTCGTGCATCAGCTTGAAAAACGCATCAATTTTGGCCATGGATGTCTCTTTGTCCCGGTGCCTGCGGAGGCAGGGTTATTTCGCTGGTTTCAACACTTTCAGCTTCTCGGCCTGCTCGTCCGACTCCCGGGCGGACTCTCGGCCGGCCTCCAGCATTCGACGGTGGGTCTCGATCACGAAGGTGATCTCTTCTTCGGCCTGAATGCGCTGGCGTTTCAGGTCCGCAATGGAGTCCTGCAGCTGGACGACCCGGTTTTGGGCGTGCTGGAGAAGCTTCTCGGCCTTGCTCTCGGCCTCGGCCACGATCACCTCGGCCTGGCGGTGGGCGTTTTCCTGCATCTGATCCAGGACTTTTTGGGAGTGCAGCAAGGCACGTTTGAAGGTTCCCTCCCGGCGTTGGTATTCCTCGATGTCGGATTGCTGCTTTTTGTTTTCATCGGCCAAGCGGTGGGTCTCACGCTGCAGATCCTCGAAGGCGTTGGCCGTCTGCTCCAAAAAGGCTTCCACTTCCCTGGTGGCATATCCGCGGAAGTTGATTCGGAAGCGCTGTTGCTGGATGTCAAGGGGCGTGAGAGCCATGTCTGTTCCTCCTGTCAAAAATTAACGCATGCCAGCGGCGAACTCGAACAAGCTGGCGACCACAAAATGTTGCAGAAAAAGAATCGCTAGCAAGGCGATCAGGGGGGCGAGGTCGATCCCCCCGAACACCACCGGCAAACGCCGGCGGATCAAATAAAGCAGTGGCTCCGTCAGGTTGTGAATGAACCGCACGATGGGGTTGTACGGATCCGGGTTCACCCACGAGAGCACCGCCCGGGCGATGATGATCCACATGTAGATGCTCAGAACCAGGCTCAGGACCTTGGCGGCGGCTATCAAAAAATTGGCAAATACAAACATGGCGTCCTCTTTCCATCGCAGAAAAGTAACCGAACAGAGAGACCGTTCCGCCGCCAGATTGTGAGGACAACCACTTGGGCGCCGCTTCGACTGCGCAACGTCCGCGTTCCCTCCCTCCGTGCTTCCCTTCGGCATTGCACCCGCGCTGAGGCTTATTTCGGCAGGATGCAATTGAAACTTGAGGAAAATAGGGAAGAGCACGCCGGGCGCGTTAGGGTCTTCATTCGATCGATTTGATAAAAAATATCATGAATTTCGGTTAATTGCAACTTGCGGCGCAGAGCGAGACAAGGAATAGGGCAACGAGCAAAGGGCAAAGCGAAAAAGGGGCCGCGAGTGGTTTTCCAGCTTGAGGCCCTATGCTCTCGGCCCTTTGCCCGTCTCATCCGCCGGCGATCATCGGGATGAAGAAAACGTCTGCGTCGTCCGGTACCGACGTCGTTTCGAAGTTCGGGCGCGACACGTAATGATCGTTGATGCGCACGACCGGGCAGTCGTGCGCATCGTCTCTTTCCCGCAGCAGGTCCGCAACGGTCATCCCCGCCCGCCAGGGATGTTGCTTGCCGGTCACGCGGATCATGCCGTGACCCCGCTGGCCTTCAGCAGGGCCACCACTTCCGGGAAATCGATTCCCAGCCGGTTCACGGTGGCCAGCGTCGGAATTCCCTCGGCGGTCCACCCGCGGCGCAGATAGACCGCGTCTTTGAGGGTCTCGTATTGCTGTTCGCGGAACTTGCGCAGCAGGGCTATCTTCTCCGCCGTTGGCTTGCCGGTGATGTCGAGCCGCTGGGTGTCTGTCAGCTGTTTGTCGTAGCGCTCGGCGCGGGATTCGTACTCGAGCTCGGTCACCGGGCCGACCGCGCGATACGGCAGCGCATCGTGTTCGCGGCGGCCGAAGCCCATGCGCAGGTTGAAGATCCGCTGGAAGTTGTAAACCGCTTCGCTCATGCGGATGAGGTCGTCCGGAGCGGATTCCCGCCCGGTGACGGAGCTGAAGTACTCGGCATACCACTGGACATGCTTCATCACCTTGGCGGGCTCGGGGGTACTCTGGTTGTCCTCGGGGATGATGTCGTTCCAGGGCAGCTTGCACAGGCCGCAGAGCGAAAACCAGGTCCGGAACATGGGGAACCAGTGCAGGGCCTCGGCCTTCTGCTCGAAGGTGGGCATGAAGTTGTGGACCATGTCCAGGAAGATGAGCCAGGCTTCGTCGTGTTGCGGGCCTTTCAGCGCCAGGCCGTAGCCGCCCTGCTGGGCAAGCGACTCCTTGGTCATGTACTCGGAGAACTCCAGGCCCTTGGATTCCATGCCGATGTCGGCCATGACCGCCGGGTCGGCGCCGAACTCCTTGGTGAAAATCGATTTCATTCTGCGGACCCCCTGTCCGACGAGTTTGCCGAAGCCTTCGCCGCGGGCCATCTCGTGAACGATCTCTAACGCGGCGGCGCGGTTCCCGAAACAGAGCTCCAGGCCGCCGGTGTGGGCGGGGGTGATCAGCCCGAGTTCGAAGCACTCCATGGCGAAGGCGGTGGCCGTGCCGACCGAGATGGTGTCGAGTCCATAGGCGTCGCAGTAGAAATTCAATTCGATCACGGTGTGGGGGTCGAAAATGCCGAGCAGCGACCCGCAGCCCGCGATGGTTTCATACTCGGGGCCGTCCACGAACACTTTTCGGCCCCGGTACGGTCCCGTCAGCGGCGTGAAGTCCCGGACGCCGTGCGAACAGGCTACGGTGCAGCCCATCCAGCAGCCGTCGTAGCCGGGGTCGAACAGGCGTCGGAATACGGCCTGGCCGAGGTTGGGCGCTTCGCGGTGGCTGCCGAAGCGGAAATTATGGGTCGGCAGCAAGTCGTGGTCGTTCATGATCGTGACCAGGTGGGTCGTGCCGATTCGGGCCATTTCGTTCTGCTTGGGGTCGAGCTCCGCGATTTCCTTCGAATGCAGCTTGGCGACTCTTTTCAATCGCTCCCGGTCCGCCGGCTGGTTGGTCTCGATCGAGACGCCGGCGTCCCAGCGGGCGACCAAGGCCTTGAGACCCTTGTCGGCGAAGACGGTGCCGACTCCGCCGCGGCCGGCCTGCTTGTAGCGGGCGCGCTGGCGCTTGGGGTCGTACCAGCTGAAGTTGAGGCAGCCGAAGAAGGTGTTTTTGGCGCCGGGGCCGGCCGACACCACGGAGATATTGCGCGGTTTGCCCTGGGCGAAGTGGGCGGTCAGTACCTCGGAGAGTTGGTAGGCATCCTCGGGCAGCCCTGTGGCGGTGAAGATCTGCACGGTCTGGTCGATGCCGTCCACGTAAGCGACGACGCCCTGATCGGACTTGCCCTGGATCTCGACCGCGTCGAATCCCGAAAACTTGAGATAAGGCCCGAAATACCCGCCCACGTTGGAATCGATGACCGTGCCGGTCAGCGGCGATAGGGTGGCGGCGATGCTCTTGCCGGAGCCGGGGTAGGCGGGCGTTCCGCCCAGGGGGCCGCAGGCGATGCAAACCGCATTTTCGGGGTCGTTCCAGCGCGTCGAGGGTTTCACGGCGTTCCACAGCAGCCAGAGATCGAAGCCTTTGCCGCCGATGAACACGTCCTTCATCGGTCGGGTCACCGGCTTGGCGGCGATGTTCAGACTCGACAGGTCGAGGTAGAGCGTCTGGTTGGCGTAACCCCGGTCAATCGCGGGGCGCTGGTAATCGAAGGCTTTGACAAGCTTCAGATCATAACTGGGCATATGGATCTCCTCCGGTCGCGCGTTGCGCGAGCTGTTAAGGTCTTTGGTGTTTTGTGTTTGGTTGGCAGGTTTTCCAAACTTCAGACACAAAACACCACACCCATTTCTTCTTATTTGAGCTTCTCCATCCCCTTGAACTCCCGATACGGGGAGAATTCCTGCAGAATGATTTCGTCATTTTCCGAGGTTGCTCCGGTGATCAAGCGGGAGACGATTTCGCCGACCCCGGTGCCCAGCATCAGGCCCTGGCCGCACATGCCCGTGGCGTGCAGCAGCCCCGGCACCTCCCGGCTCCAGCCGACGATCGGCGATCCGTCCGGAGTCATGGGGTAAAGCCCGCGCCAGGTCCGCCGTACCCTGAGATTCTTCAAGCGCGGCAGCAGACGGACCAGGCGGGTGCAGATCTGGGGTAGAAACATCGAGGTCTCGCGCTTGTCGGTTCCGACGATGGGCGGGTCCGGCGTGATGCAGAAGACCACCTGGCCGTGCCGGTTCTGATAGAAGTAGAAGTTTTTGGAGCCGGGTGCCGGCCGGACATCCACCACCATGCACTGGAAGAAGGGCTGCACCGGCTCGGTGATGGCGGCCTCATGGCAGTCCGGGACCACCGGGATGCGGACTCCCGCCGTTGCGCACAACGGCGCCGAAAATGGCCCGGCGGCGTCCACCACCACCGGCGCGGCATAGCGTCCGCGGTCGGTGGCGACCCCTTGCACGCGGCCCGGGACACCGAGCAGCCGTTGGATCTTCTCCTTGAAGCGGAAGTCGACCCCCAGGCTCACGGCGCGACGGTAGTAGGCGTTGGCTACCAGCAGCGGCGAGATGGAGCCGTCCTCCGGGGCGAAAGTGCCGCCGAGAAGTCCGTCGGCGTGGATGCCGGGGACGATGGCGGCGACCTTGGACGGCCCCACGAAGTCGATCTTGAGGCCGTAGGATTTCTGCAGCGGCAGCAGGCTCCTGAACAGCTCCGCGTCGCTTTCGCGGTAGGCCGGGTAGAGGTAGCCCCCCGGCAGCCACTCGATGTCGTCGCCCCGTACCTGCTGCCAAGTGGAGAGTATTTGCAGCGAGCGCAGGCAGGCCAGGATCTTGCCGGGGGCCGAATGGGTGGCCCGCACACCGCCGATGGCGTGTTTGTTTTCGCCCTGGCCCGGGGACGGGTGCATGTCGATCACGAGGGTGCGCAGCCCTCGCTCACCCAGGTACATGGCGGCCGGCATGCCGACCGAGCCGGCGCCCGCGACGATCACATCGTAGGCCTTACTCATGCGGCCCCTCCTGCGCGCCGGCGAAAGCGCCGATGGGCACTTCCACGAACAGCGGCCGGTCCACCCGGTCGGTGACCGTGCCCAGGTCCACGCCCTCCTCCTTGAACATGCGCCAGATCATGGGCCGGCAGGTCTTGGAGCCGCAGGCGCCCATGCCCGCGCGCGTGAGGGCCTTGAGCTGGTTCAGGTCGCGGACGCCCGAACGGATCGCGGTCCGGACCTCGCCCGCGGTGATGCGCTCGCAGCGGCAGACGACGGCCTCGTCCGGCGGCGGGGCCTTCTCATAGACGGTCATGGGGTCGGTCGAACGCTCCTGCACCCAGATGCCGACCGCGTGCTTGGCCACCGCCCGATCGACGCGGACATGCACCATGAGGGTGCCGGGGTATTTCCTGCGGGTCTTGACCTTCTCCACGGGGTAATAGCCCAGGATGGCGCCTTCCACGTCCGTGACCGGCACTTTCCGGCCGATCTCCACTTTTTCACGCCAGATCTCGTAGGGTAGGATGACCAGCGGGTGGACGGGGTCCTTGCGGTAGTCGACCAGCGTGACCGCCAGCCCCGGGCAGACCGCGACACAGCTGGCGCAGCCGGTGCACTCCTCCTTGTCGATGAAATAGGGCAGGCCCGTGATCGTGTCGTTTTCGGTACGAATTGCGTGCTGCGGGCAGACCGAGGTGCAAGGGTTGCAGGGGACCTCCTGCGCACAGTGGAAAACCGGAAAGACCCCTTCTTCCTGGGCGGGGGGCTCGCGGCGCACCACGGCGCCGGGCCGGGACTTGAGCACTAGAGCCTTCTCGTCCCAAGCCTGCGGCACCTCGCCGCTGAACATCCCTAATGACTTGGCGATTTTCAGGCCCTCGATCTTGCCCGTGAACATGGCGGCCGAGGCCTCCGCGATCTCCTGGGCGTCGCCGGCGTGGAAAACATCCAGGCCGAACTGCTTGGCCTTCAGGTAGAACTCGTTCACTTCCGCCAGGCCGACGGCGATGAGCACCGTGTCCACGGCAACGCTTTTTTGAGTGCCGGGCTTCACGTTCCAGCGGTCGTCGAGTTCGGCGATGGTGGCCGACTCCACCCGCTCCGCGCCGGCCGCACAGACGATGGTGTGGCGTGTAAAGATGGGCACGCCGAGGCGTGCCAGCTTGTCGGCATGCACCTTGTAGCCGCCGACCTGCGGCAGGGCTTCGATCAGGGCGACCACTTCGATGCCGGCCTGGATGGCGTGGTAGCCGGCAATCAGCCCCACGTTGCCGCCGCCGACGATCAGGATGCGCTCGGAAGACCTCACCAGGTCCCGGTTGACCAGGGTCTGGAAGGCCCCGGCCCCGTAAACGCCGGGCAGGGTGTTGCCCGGGAAGGAAAGCATTTTTTCGCGCGCCCCCGTGGCCACCATGAGCTTGGCCGGACGGATGGTGAGGTAGCGGCCGTTCCGGAGCACGCCGACGACCCGGTCCGAAAACACCGCCACAGCCGTAGTGTTGAGCCAGACATCCACCGAGGGTTGCGTGGCGATCTCAGCGGCGAGGATATTGCCGATTTCAAAGCCGCGGGTTCCGGCGTAGGAATCCTCCACCGAGCCGAAAAACTTATGGGTCTGGAGCACGAGTTTGCCGCCCAGGCGGTCCTTGTCGTCGACCAGCAGCGTACGCACGCCGAGCTTGCCCAGCTCGATGGCCGCCGACAGGCCGGCCGGGCCGCCGCCGATGATAAGCACCTCGGTGTCTTGGGAAGCCACCGGAGCGGTCTGCGGAAGGGCGTCGTCCTCGGGAAGCCGGGGAAGCCCCTCGACGCTGCGGATCGCCGCCCCGGCCCGTAAGGGCGTCATGCAGGCCTTGACCGGCCGCCCATCGGCCATCACCAGACATTGGGAACACTGCCCATTTGCGCAAAAAATTCCCTGAGGGCTTGCGTCCTTGGCGTGGTGGCCGAAAATGTGAATGCCGTTGGCCATCAGGGCCGAGGAAATCATCTCGCCGTCAAAGCCGGTCAGGGGCGCGGCGTTCCAAGTGAAGGAGATCGGATTCCTCTCCGGGATCGTCAGGATGGGGTGCTGGCGGATTCGCATGGACGTGGTCATCTCCTCCGGAGATCGCCTTTCGGCGCAGGGGGGCTGCGCCGGGGAGACGATTTGACGGCGTTCAGCTCCTCACGGGCGCGGCGTTGCATATAGCCGTTGAAACGCTTGACATGTTCACGGGCCAGGCGCCGGGCGGCTTTGACATCGGCTCTGGCGATGGCATCGACCAGGTCGCATAGGTCGCGGTAGTTTTCTTGCAACTCGGGGTCATCCATCGACAGAAAGCGATCGTAATAGCGGTGGATGTTGTCGTGGATGGAAGCGAGCACGCTTTGATAGATCGGGTTCTGGGTGGTGGCGGCGATGGCCATGTGGAGCTGCTTGTCCGCCTCCAAAAATTCGTCGCGCCGCCGCCGTCCGTCCAGCACGCATCCGCCGGCGACTGCCAGCAGCTCTCTCAGCTCGCGGATGTCGGCGGCGGAGCGCCGCTCGGCCGCCTGCGCGGCGATGCTGCCCTCCAGGCCCTCGCGAAATTCGGCCAGGTGGCCTAGGGACACCTTCTGCGAGCGAATGAGAAGCCCCAGGCTTTCACTGACCCGGCCCGTGTCTACGGCTCGAACCACCGAGCCGCCGCCGACGCCCAAGCGGATTTCGATCAGCCCCTTCTGCTCCAACACCCGCAGGGCTTCCCGCAGGGTCCCGCGGCTGATCTGAAAAATCGCCTTCAGGTCCCGTTCGGACGGAAGGGTCTGGCCGGTTTCGATGCGGCCGGCGAGGATGGCCTCCTCGATCTGGGCCACCACTTCCTGAAAAACTTTGGTGGGTTTGGCAGTCTGAAACATAGGCGATCGGCATTGCGGTATAATTGTAATGGTTAGACCATTCTTAGCCCGCGTCGACTGGCCTGTCAAGTGCCAGGCGGCGACCGGCAGAGATAAGGCTTGACTATCGGTGCTTGAGTTCATAAGAATTCGAGCCGAATGGATATCTGCAGGAAGGAGACAGACGTGGACGTGCTGACCGGCCGAAAGCTTTGTTTTTTGGGATGCGGCAACATGGGTGAGGCCCTTGTGAGCGGCCTGGTGCTCTCCGGTTCGGCCCAGCCGGAGGACATCATCTGCACCGACATCCGTGAGGAGCGCTTGGAGGAGCTGCGCGCCCGCTACGGAGTGCGTACCAGTTCGCAGAACGCTGAAGCCGTTTCCCAATCGGAGATCATTATCTACGCGGTCAAACCCCAGCTCATGGCGGAGGTGCTGAAGGAAACCGCCGATCAGCTGGATCTGTCCAAACTGGTCGTCTCCATTGCGGCGGGCGTCCCGCTGCGGGCGATCGAATCCCTGCTCCACAAGGAGCTGCGCCTGATCCGGGTCATGCCTAACATCGCGGCCTCGGTGAAGGAGTCCGCGACGGCCTTGTCGGCCGGCAAGCATGCCCGCAAGGAGGATATCGAGCTGGCGCTGGCCATTTTCAACTCGGTGGGCCGGACCGTGTTTTTGCGCGAGAATTACCTGATGGACGCCATCACCGGTTTGAGCGGCAGCGGGCCCGCTTACATCTTCATCATCGTCGACGCGCTGGCCGATGCGGGCGTGAAGATGGGACTGTCCCGTAAGGACGCCCAGTACCTGGCGGCCCAGACCGTACTGGGAGCAGCCAAGATGCTGATGGAGACCCGCGAGCACCCCGGCCAGTTGAAGGACCGCGTGACGTCGCCGGGCGGTACGGCCATCGCCGGCATTCATACCCTCGAAAAGGGCGGCCTGCGGACCACCCTGATCAACGCCGTGGAAGCGGCCACCCATCGCTCCAAGGAGCTCGGCGAAATGATGATCAAATATTTCGCCGATGCCAACAACAGTTGAAATGAAAACGACGACCGCAGCGCTCCTGCTGCTTCTGATCGCCGGCAGCCTGGATCTTTCCACCGCAGCGGATCGCATCGACTGGCACAGCTATGACGCCGGCATGTCGCGCAGCAAATTCGAAAAGAAGAAAGTGTTTCTCTACTTCTACGCGGAATGGTGCGCCTATTGCCGTGACATGGACGTCAAGACCTTCAAAGACCCGGCCGTGATCGGCGTTCTCAACCGGAACTTCATCCCCATTCGCGTGGATTCGGACCGGGAGCAGGCCGCCGCGGCCTTATTCCGGGTCAAAGGGCTGCCGGATTCATGGTTCCTAGCTGAAGGCGGCGACATCATCGGCCACCGGCCCGGATTCATCCCCGCCGACCAGCTGATGAAGATCCTCGATATCGTCCTATCGGGCAGCGCCGCCGGCGCCGCCCGATAGGACGATCGCGGTTTCATGGGTAGCCATGAGGTGTTCATGCGCGCGATATTTGAGAATCCATCCGCTCGAGCCTTCGGGATGCTCGCGGCGGCCGGTTTGCTTCTGGCGGGCTGCGCAATGACGCCCAGGATGGATGCCGGCCCGTCCGCGCTCGAGAAGCAACTATCGGAGACGATCATTTCCGGAAGCACTGGCCAGCGGGTGTCTTTTGACGCCATGCTGGCGGACCTGCTGACCGTTGGGGTGGTCTATGTGGGCGAAAAGCACACCGCCGCCGCCCACCACGCGGTCCAGCTGCAGGTGATCCGGGCACTACATCACCAGAGCCCGCGGCTCGTGGTCGCCATGGAGATGTTCGACCGATCCTACCAGGCCGCACTGAACCGCTGGTCGGCCGGGGAACTGGACGAGGACGGTTTTCTGCGCAGCACTCACTGGTATGCCAACTGGCGCTTCGACTACGCGCTTTACCGCGGCATCCTCGAATACGTCCGCGACCATCGGCTCCGGCTGGTGGCCCTGAATCTGCCCTTCAACCTCCCACCGAAGATCCGCGTCGGCGGCATCGAGCACCTGTCCGACCATGAAAAGGGATTTCTGCCTGAGGAAATAGACACCACGGAATCCGGGCACCGCGAATATGCCGAGAAGGTCTTTCGCATGCACGATTTCAAGAGCCATGTGCGGTTCGAGGATTTTTATTTGGCGCAGTGTGTTTGGGAGGAGGTCATGGCCGAATCCGTCGCTGAAATAATAGACGTCGATCGCGTCGTGGTGCTTGTCGGAAACGGTCACATCCAATTTAAATATGGAATCCCCGAGCGTGCTTTCAAACGCAACGCCGCTGCCTACCGCACCATCTATCAAGCCTCGCCCGGCGAAGAGATCGATCCATCCATCGCCGATTACGTCTTTGTGTCCCCTTGATAAAAATTTTTGCGGGCAGGTAAAAATTTTTAGTTATCACAATATGTTGAAATATTATGTTGACTTTCATCAATATATTGTGTAAAATCTTTTTAATAGTAACAACGGCCCTCACCCGAAAACCCTCGCTCGAACAGACCATAAAAAGCTGAGAGATTTCCCCCGTTTTAGGCCGGTCGCCAGCGGCCTATTAGCAGGAATGTCGTGCGCAATGAATTGATCTGAAAGCCAGCCCCGGGAGCACCCATCGTGTTCGAGAAAATTGAAAAGAGAGACGGACGGATCGTCGATTTCGATTCATCCAAAATAACCGCCGCGATCGCCAAGGCCGGCAATGCCACCGGTGAATTCAGCGAACGCGACGCCCGAAAGCTCACCCTGCGGGTCCTGACCCTGGCGCATGACCTGCGTCTCGGGCCGACCCCCAAGGTTGAGGAGATCCAGGACATCGTCGAACGCGTGCTGCTGGATTCGCCCTTCTACAAGACCGCCAAGGCCTACATTCTCTACCGCGAGCAGCACGCCCAGATCCGCAAGATCGCCACCCGGGCCAATGTCGATCTGGTGAACCATTACATCGACAAGCTCGACTGGAAGATCCGCGAGAACAGCAACATGAGCTACTCGCTGCAGGGCCTCAACAACTACATTTCCTCGGAGGTCACTTCCGAATACTGGTTGAACAGCATCTATCCCCCCGAGATCCGGCAGGCCCACGCCGAGGGCGATCTTCACATCCACGATCTGAACCTGCTGGCGGTCTACTGCGTGGGCTGGGATCTGATGGATCTGCTGCGCCAGGGGTTCAAGGGCGTGGAGGGCAAGGTGGAGAGCTCGCCGCCCAAGCATCTGCGCAGTGCGCTCGGGCAGATCGTCAACTTTTTCTACACGCTGCAGGGGGAGGCGGCCGGAGCCCAGGCCATTTCGAACTTCGACACCCTGCTCGCCCCTTTCGTGCGCTACGACCGGCTGGAATATCGTGAGGTCAAACAGGCCCTGCAGGAGTTCATCTTCAACATCAACATCCCGACCCGGGTCGGATTTCAAACGCCATTCACCAATTGTACCCTCGACCTCCACCCGCCGGCCCTCTTGAAGGACACTCCGGTGATTGTCGGCGGCGTGGAGCGGCCGGAGACCTACGGCGAGTTTCAGCCGGAGATGGACGCCATCAACCGGGCCTTCGCCGAGGTCATGATGGCGGGCGACGCCAAAGGCCGAGTGTTCACCTTCCCGATCCCGACTTACAACCTCACGGCGGATTTCGACTGGGCCAACCCCAACCTCGAGCCTGTCTGGCGCATGACCGGCAAATACGGGATCCCCTATTTTTCAAACTTCATCAACTCGGACATGTCCCCGGAAGACGCCCGCTCCATGTGCTGCCGGCTGCGGCTGGACAACCGCGAACTGCTCAAGCGCGGCGGCGGGTTATTCGGCGCCAACCCGCTGACGGGCTCCGTCGGGGTGGTGACCCTCAACCTTCCGCGGATCGGCTATTTGAGCCAGGACGAGAAGGATTTCTTTGCCCGGCTCGCCCGCTTGGTCCGCCTTGCCTCCGAGAGCCTGAACCTCAAGCGCAAGGTGCTCGAGCAATTCACGGACAAGAACCTCTACCCGTACTCCAAGTTCTATCTGCGCGAGATCAAGAAGAACTTCGGCATCTATTGGAAAAACCATTTTTCAACCATCGGCATCATCGGCATGAACGAGGCCTGCCTGAATTTTATGGGCCAGGACATCACCACCGAACCGGGCCAGGCCTTCGCGCTGCGGGTCATGGATTTTCTGCGGGAGGCCCTCGCCGGCCTGCAGGAAACCACCGGAACCCTGTTCAACTTGGAGGCGACTCCGGGGGAAGGGACCTCCTACCGGCTGGCCATGCTTGACAAGCAGCGCTTTGCCGAAATCATCTGCGCCAACGAGACCGGCGTGCGCCGCGGAAATGCCGTTCCCTATTACACCAACTCCAGCCAGTTGCCGGTCGGTTATACCGACGACCTGTTCGAAACTTTGCGGCTGCAGGACGACCTGCAGTGCAAGTACACCGGCGGAACGGTCCTGCACATTTTCCTCGGCGAGCAGGTCAAGGATCTCGCCGTGATTCGCCATCTGGTGCGGAAGATCGCCTCGCGCCACCGGCTGCCCTACTTCACGCTCACCCCGACCTTCAGCATCTGCCCCACCCACGGGTATCTGGACGGGGAGCAGCCCCACTGCCGCCACTGCCGCGAGGCCACCGAGGTCTACTCCCGGGTGGTGGGCTATCTCAGGCCGGTCAAGCAATGGAACAGCGGCAAGCAGGCCGAGTTTGCCGACCGCAAGAACCTTCAGATAGGATCTTGAATTTTGGTCATCGGCGGCCTTCAAAAACACTCCCTCATCGACTATCCGGGCAAGATCAGCTGCGTTCTGTTCCTGTCCGGTTGCAATTTCGACTGCCCCTACTGCCACAACCCTCAGCTCGTCGGCGAAGCGGATCGTCGGTTGGAGACGATGGCTGCCGAGGATGTCTTTGACTTTCTGGCGCAGCGCCGGGGATGGCTGGAAGGGGTCGTCATTTCCGGCGGCGAGCCCACCCTGCATCCGGATCTTCCGGATCTATGCCGTCGAATCAGGGATCTGGGATACTCGGTGAAACTGGACACCAACGGCAGCCGGCCGCAGATGATCCGGGCGCTCGTGCGGGCGGGGCTTTTGGATTATCTGGCCATGGACATCAAAACCGAGCCGGAGCGCTATGCCGAAGGCGTCGCCCGCTGGTGCGATCGTACGGCTCTGCTGGCAAGCCTTCAGATCATCATGGATTCAGGCCTGGATTACGAATTCCGGACCACTTGCGTGCGGCCGCTGGTGACCTCCGATACGATTCGACACATCGCCCGGCTGATTTCCGGCAGTCGACTTTACGCGCTTCAGCCGTTCAGGGAATGTCGCATGCTGCACCCCGACTATTTTGGAGATATCGATCCTTCCTACTCTCTGGAGGAAATGGAACGTTTCCGCCGCATTGCCGAACCGTGGGTGTCCGTCTGCACCGTGCGCTAACGGGGCGCCTCCGAATGGCGCCTTCAAACGTGCCGGTCCGGGTCCGCATCGCAAAAAAATCTTGTTTTGACCCATGAATCATGTTAATCGGCGGCGATATTACGGCTATGGGACGGAGTCATCGGCCCTGATTTCCGGGCGGCAAGCCATGGATGGTTAATAAGGAGGAAGGGTTCATGGACAGCGGCAGCAAATTCCTGACGTTTACCTCAATCATCATGTTGGCGTTGATCCTTCAGGTGGTTTTAGCGGTGGCCGACCAGCGCGACAACCCTGAGAAGGCCGCCGTGGAATTCGCCGAGGCCTATTTCTGGCTCGACCCCGGCATGGCAGAGCGGCTCTGCAAGGACCTGGCCGGAGAACCAGAAAACAGCGCCGTGAAGAACTACCTGCAGCGCATCGATCAGGAAGCGCGTTCGCTGGGGTATGAATTCAACTATATGAAACAGGGTCTCTTTCACATCGATGCCAAAACCACCTTGAAGGACGCCAATACCGCCGAGGTCACGCTGAAGGGGGAGCGTCGGCGCACGATCAATCCCGTTTTCGGCCTGGTGGCACGCTGGTTCGGCATGGGTGAAACTCACCCGGTAGAGGAAACCCTGGATCTGGTCCGGGAGGGCGACGGCTGGAGAGTTTGCGGCCAACCTTTCCGACTGATTGAAAGCTGATCCCACCTCCGCTATACTTGTCCTGCAACGTGCCGGTTTCATGGAAATGAAATCGGCACTTTTTTCGCTCCTGTCCCAAGGCGCTATTCCGCATGGACGATACGTCTTCTCTGTACGCGCGGCTTCGCGAACGGGCCCGGCAGATCGCTTCCCGGTACCCGCCGCCGAGCTTTTACCGGGACCATGCCGGAGCCGTGGACGCCTCCCGGTCGCTGTTCGAGAGCGATCCGCTGGTGCGGGAGCTGCGGGAGGAGGTTTGCGTCCGTCTCGAAGATGATTTCGGGCACGGCCTGCTGCACGCCGTCAAAGTGGCCCTGGACGCGGGTGCGTTGATTCATATCGAAGGTCGGGCCGCCGGCTATTCCGGCGGATTTCTCGGGCGGCGCATCTGCATCGCCCATTGTGCCGGCCTGCTGCACGACATCCAGCGCAAGCAGGACAACCATGCGGAGCATGGGGCCGGCCGGGCGCGGGAACTGCTCGACGCCTACCCGCTGGCCGCCGCCGAAATAGAGGACATCTGCATCGCCATTCGCAACCACGAGGCCTTCAAGAACACGGTGAGCGTCAATACGCGCGAAGGAGCGCTGGTGTCCGACTGCCTGTACGATGCCGACAAATTCCGCTGGGGGCCGGACAACTTCACCGACACCCTGTGGGCCATGATCGCTTTCACGCGTCCGCCCCTTTCCGACTTCCTGAAGCACTACCCTGCCGGAATGGCCAGCTTGGCACGGATCAAATCCACTTTCCGCACGGCCGCCGGCCGGGTCTACGGCCCCGGGTTCATCGACCTCGGGATCGCCATCGGGGAGGAGCTCTACCAAGCGATTCGCAATGAATTCTGCAACATTCCTGTTTGACACCCCAGGGTAGTTTTTCTATACTCAGCCCCACTTTGCCTGTTATTTTTCTTCCCCCCCACCCCAAAAGGAGGTTGAAATGCCCCTGCAGGATTGGCCCACCCCGAACTGGCCGGAAGGTGTTCCCAGGAAAATCTCCGATTACAGCAAATCTCTTTTTTCGATCCTGGATGAAACCGCCAAGGAATATCCGGATCGGGTTTACACCATTTTCAGCGACGCCACCCGTACCTTCGCTCAGGTAAAAGATACCGCCGACCGCATCGCCCATTTTCTGGCCTCGCGCGGCATCCGCAAGGGCGACCGCGTGGGCATCTTCCTACCCAACCTGCCGCATTTTCCTCCGATTTATTTCGGCATCCTCAAAGCCGGGGCCGTCGGCGTTACCTGCAATCCGCTTTATACGGGCAAAGAGCTTCAGCATCAGCTCAAGGACTGCGGCGCCAAGGCGGTCTTCTGCATGGACCATCCGCACTTCTATCCCACCACGGTCAAGTCTGTCGAAGGCACTGACGTTGAAACGGTGGTCATCTGCGGGGTTAAATCCTATCTGCCGAAACTCAAGGGGGTGATCGGTGGGTTGCTCGGCAAAATTCCCAAAGCTGAGCGCTACGAACCGGGGCACCTGTTTTTCGATGACGTCGTTGCCGCCGCGAAGCCCGAGCCGCCCGCGGTTCGCATCAACCCGGAAACGGACTTGGCCCTCATTCTCTACACCGGCGGCACCACCGGGGTGCCCAAGGGCGCCTGCCTGACCCATACCAACTTCACCTACGATCTGGCCGCCATCAACCAGTGGATCCATTTGGTGCACGAACCGGGCGCCAGGTCCGAACCGCAGCGCAAGGCGTTTCATACGTACTTAGGCGTGCTGCCCTGGTATCACAGCTTCGGTATGACCTGCGCCATGCTTTCATCCTGCGCCAGCGCCAGCCGACTGATCTGCGTGCCCGACCCGCGGGCCGGGACGCCGCCGTTCACCGAGGTGCTCAAAATCGTCCAAAAGCACCGTCCGACGATTATGCCGGCGGTGCCTACCATTTTCATGGCCTTCACCAACCACCCGCATCTCGAGAAATACGATCTGACCTCGGTCATGGGGTGCTTCTCCGGCGGCGCCCCGCTGCCCCCGGAAGTCTGCCGGCGCTTCGAGGAGAAGACCGGCGCGGTCATTTTCGAGGGCTACGGCCTGAGCGAGACGGCACCGGTGGTCACCGTCAATCCCACCAACACTCGGCAGCGCAGGATCGGCAGCATCGGGTTTCCACTCCCGGGAACGGATGTCAAAGCGGTGGACCTGGTCAGTGGGATGCAGGAGCTGGCCAGAGGTCAGGACGGCGAGATCGCCGTCTGCGGTCCCCAGGTGATGAAAGGCTACTGGAACAAACCGGAAGAGGACGAGAAGGCCTTCCGGATGATCGATGGGCGGCTGTACTTCCTGACCGGCGATATCGGGCACATCGACGAGGACGGCTACATCCACATCACCGACCGCAAGAAGGACATGGTGCTGGTGGGCGGATTCAACGTCTATCCGCGGGATGTGGAGGACATCCTGTATCAACATCCCAAAGTCGCTATTGCGGCGGTGGTCGGCGTGCCGGACGCCAAAAGCGGTGAAGCGGTCAAGGCCTACATCCAGCTCAAGCCCGGGAAAACGGCCACGGTGGAAGAGATCATGGCCTTCTGCAAGGACAACATGGCCGGTTACAAGCGGCCCAAATTCATCGAATTCCGCGAAACGCTGCCCATGTCCAATGTTGGCAAGGTGCTGCGCCGGCTGCTGCGGGACGAGGAGCGGAGCAAGGTGGGATAGGATGGCGTTCCGGATCAACCAATGGTTTTCCAGGAACCCTTACACCATCGCCAGCGTCATCTTTCTGATTCTGGCGGTATTCGGGTGGCGGGTGCTGGACTGGGGGGAGCGGCAGCTCGGGTTCCTGCTTTTGCTTTACTTCATCATGACCCTGGGTATCCGTCTGGACGAGATCTCCCGGGCCATCGGCGGCGCCGGCGGTCCCCCCCGGCCCTCCGGCAGCGACTCGGAGTCTCTTGCAGCGCAGCTCCGGGAGATCCGGCTGCATTTGCGCCGCATTCAGGCCGCGCTGGACAAACTCCCCAACCGCGACGACGGCCCCGACGAGCGCCAAGAGCCCTAAACCCCGCATCTGAAGTTAAGCCTATCAGCCCAGCGCTGCCCCTGGAACCTTCTTCAGCGCAGGAGGCCCCGCGATGTACCGAAGCACGTTTTATAAGGGCGACTACCGCGAGCGGCAGGAGCAGGCCAACGCCGACCGGTGTGTGGCGTATGTTGAGCATCACTTCAACAGCTCTGCCAGTCCGATGGCAAGTTATGCCGTGGTTATCACCGGATCGAACGCGTCGCAGACCAGCTGCAACTGGGGGCGCTGGTATGCCCAGGCGGTGGCGCGCGAGTTCGGCGCGGGGGTCGGCGGCGACCAGGGGATTCTGGTCGGCGGTTTCGAAGGCCGGGGAGACTACAACCTGCGATTCACCGATATGCCGGCGGTCCTGCTCGAGCCGCTTTTCGCCAGCAACCCGCGCCAGGCCGAGTGGATCCGCAGCGACGAGGGCCAGGTCCGCCTGGCCCGCGTATTGTGCGACAGCATCCGGCGGTTTTTTCAGTCCGGCGGTCTGATCGGTTTCAGCGTCGGCCACAAGTATAAACGCTCCGCACCCAACGATCGCGGTGCGGCGGTGGCCGGCGGCGGGTGGGAGGCCGAATATGCCGAACAGGTGCTGCTCAAGGCACAGGCTATGTTGGAATATGTCGTCGAACCCCAGCGCGAGCGCGAGATCCAGGTGGTCGCCGGCGATGAGGTCCTGTTCCGCCGCGTCATCGACGTGGACGCCGATGTCACTTGGGACGGGCTACGAGGCGTGCTGCGCATCGACCGGCCCGTTCCGGTTGTCGCGCCGCACCGCGCGGCGGCGGCCCGGCCGGCCTCAAAGGAACGGACACGAGGCAAACGCGTCCGCCCGCCAAAGGCGCGCCGGACACAGCGCGGAAGAGAATAATCTCCTCTATGTTTCGAGTCTCCTCTCTGCACGGGGAACAGGAATTCGTATTGCACCGCCCGATTCCGCCTTATGCACGGCCTGTGCACTATGGGCCATGCCTGCCGCGCGCTGATCCGATGCTGGGTCCCGAGCTCTCCCGAGAGGGTGCGGCGCATCGGCTGCCGGTTTGTCAGCCCGCTTTATGCCGGCACTGCCATTAAAACCCTGGTCTGGTCCGTCGGCGAGGGCCAGGCACTCTGGCGGTTGGTGCGGGCCTCCGACGGAGGCTTGGTGATCGATAGGGGGATTTTCGAGTTTCAAGCGCCGAAGGGACCGGAGTAAGAATTCAGCGGCGATCCAGCACATCGCGGATAATTTTAGCCGCTTCATTCTTCAAGAACGGCTTCATCAGCAGCGCCTGTATTCCGACTTCCTGCACCCTTTCCGTGCTGAGCAGCTCATTGAACCCGGTGCACACAATGACGGGAAGATCAGAGCGGATTCGCATCATTTCCACTGCCATCCGATCGCCGGTCATCTCCGGCATGGTCATGTCCGTGATGACGATATCGAAGCCATCCGGATTCGATCGGAACAGATCGAGGGCGTCGGCCGCGTTGCCGCAGGTGACCACGTCATACCCGAGGCTCCCCAGAAGCCGCTTTCCCAAGGCCTCGATCGCTGGCTCATCGTCGACAAACAGGATTCGTTCGAGGCCGCCGGCCGCCGCCTCTTTTTCCGGTTGGGGTTTTGCGACCGCATCAATGAGGATGGGAAAATAAACATCGAACGTGGTGCCTACACCCAGGCGGCTGGAGACGGTGACCGCGCCGTGATGACTTTTAACGATTCCGTGGACCACTGCCAGCCCCAGGCCGGTGCCCTTGGCTTTTTCCTTCGTG
Organism: uncultured Desulfatibacillum sp.; assembly: GCA_964570965.1. GTDB lineage: Bacteria > Desulfobacterota > Desulfobacteria > Desulfobacterales > SpSt-501 > SpSt-501. The sequence goes on along the minus strand of CAZNAX010000016.1, from coordinate 9,558 downwards.
GTGAAGTAGGGGTCGAAAATTCGATGCATGCATCCCGGTTCGATCCCGTGGCCGGTGTCCTGCACGCTGAGCTTCAGGTACCGGCCCGGGTCAAGGTCTTTTAGCTCCGGTTGAAACGACTCGTCCACCAGGGTCTCGGAAAGGCTCACCTCCAAATTCCCGCCGTTTTCCCGCATGGCGTGGTACGCATTGGTGCAGAGGTTCATGACCACTTGATGGATTTGGGTGGGGTCGCCCATGACCGCGGCCTGGCAGGCCATGTTCTGTTTGACGTTAATGGTAGAAGGCAGCGAGGCGCGCAGCAGCTTGACCGCTTCCTTGACGATCAAGTGGGCCTGGATGGGAATGAATTCGGCTTCGGTCTGACGGCTGAATGTCAGGATTTGGCGCACCAGATCCCGGGCCCGAAACGAAGCCTTCAAGATCTCGTTGATGCTGGCGGTCGTTTCGGGGCTGGCGGAGGACTCCATCTTGGCGAGTTCTCCGAAGCCGATGATGGCGGCCAGGATGTTGTTGAAGTCGTGGGCAATGCCGCCCGCCAATGTCCCGATGGCCTCCATCTTCTGAGCTTGGCGCAGCCGCTCCTCCAGACCCAGGCGTTCGGCCTCGGCGCGCTTGCGCGCGGTGATATCCAAAGCGGTGAAGGTCACGCCGCGGGACATGTCGGACGGCTCGATCGGCGTCGAGCTCAGCAGGACGTCGATGACCGCCCCATCCTTGCGTCGCCACTGGGTTTCCACCGAGCCCGTGCCTTTCGCGCGGATCTGGATGTACTTCTCCCGGGCGACGAACTCAAAGTCTTCCTCGGTGGGGTAAAGCATGCGGGCGCTGTTGCCGACCAGCTCTTCACCGTTATATCCGAGCATTGCGCACACCCGATCGTTCACCTGGGTGAGGATCCGGTCATGCACCACCCCGATCCCGATCGGGGCCACCCGGAAGATGCTTTTCAGGGAGGCCTCGCTCTCCACCAGTGCGTGGGCCATCCGTTTGTGCTCCGTGAACATCTGGGCATGAGCGATGGCGCCGCTGATCTGGGAGGCCACGTTTTCGGCGATCGGGATATCCTGTTCGGTGTATCGGCTCGGGTCGATGGACATTAAAACCAACGCGCCGAAGGCCTTGCCTTTCGACACGAGGGGGGCCAACAGGGTGGTTTGGATCCCGACGCGCCGGGCCGGCAGGTGGCCGGGGAAACGGGCTTCTATTTCATGCATCGGCAGCGCGGGAACCAGGATGCCGCGGCCGGATGCGACCACGGCGGCCGTCGCCGAGCCGTCAAGATCAAAGCGATCGCCGGCCCTTCGGCCCACGGCCGCCAGCCCGGACACATATTGAACGGTGACGGTCTGGGAGGCGAAATCGATCAGGTTGATGGCGATGCGATCGAAGGGAAGAATCTTTTTCACCTCCGCCGTGAACTGTTCGTAAACCTCTTCGATGTTCAGGGTAGAGCTGACGATCCGGCCGATCGCCGAGATCACCGATTCTTCTTGAGCCAATTTTTTCGACGCCTGCTCCACCTGGCGGCGTTGGGTGACATCCACCCCTACGGCCCAGCTATGCCAGCCGGGAATCGGAAAATCCCGGGAAATGTTGGACCACGATATGGTCCGCGGCGCTCCATTTTTGCTCGTGATATCCCACTCCCGGTCCCGGAAATTAAACCCGCTGGCTTCGATGTCCGCCAGCATGTTCGCGCGCTGAACCGGATCCGGGTAGAGGGTTTCGAGGGCGCGGGGGTTGTTGATGATCTCCAAGGGGTCGTATCCGGTGACCCGTTCGCATTCTCGGTTCCAGGCAATGAAATTCAGATTTTTATCGAAGGCGTCCAGCATGACCGGCATATTTTCCACGATGTGGCGCAGCCGGTCGGCATGGCGGGCGAGTTCGGCGCGCGAGTGCTCGAAATAAGCGGTGAGAAAGCCGACCGCCACGCAGGTTTCTATAATCGCTGCAGCCAAGAAGCCCCATTCCTCGAAGTGACCGTTGGTTTCCCCGAGCAAGGAGCCGAGCTTCAATACGGACCAGGCGACGAAGGCCCAGCCGGCCATATTTTTCCCGATCCCCTGGATTTGGTAGGACCCGAGGGTGACCCGGCCGGTCCAGGCGTAAGCGGCGGCGACGACGATGGACGTCGGGCCCGTCAGAACCAGCGTGCTGGCGCCGAGCCAGGCGGCAGCCAGCATCCAGATCAGGCAGATGCCGCTGGCGGCCAGCCACGCTCGCGGCAGGGGTTTGGACACGTAGGCGTAGGTTCCGAACAGAAGGAGTATGCCGCTGAAAAGGGTGACGGCCTGAGACGCCATGGCCGCGGCCAATGGGGCGCCGGTGAGAATGCTCAGCAGCTCCGCGACAAAACGGAAGGCATAAACCGACCAGGCGGCGGCCCATACCCTGAGAAAATTATGCCGGTATTGTGAATAAAGGTAATAGAAGACCAGCGCCAGCAGCAACGTGCCGGCCAGTGCGGTGATTTGGGCTGGAACGATCCAATGCATAACCCACCCACGCGAATAGGTTTAATTGTAATTGTATCGGCAAAATGGAGTTTTACACAATCGGAAATTTCTGAGTCGGCTGGAGGTGCCGAGAGGTGCTTCGCTGCGGAAAGAGCCCGGCAGGGACGGCCGTAACCCCAGGCCCTACAGGCCAAGATACGCCCGGCAGATGTCGGCATCCTGAAGGAGGTCGGCGGACCGGCCGAAGCGGGTGATGCGGCCGCTTTCGAGGATATAGGCGCGTTGAGAGAAGTTCAGCGTCTGCTCGACGTTCTGCTCCACGAGCAGGATGGTGAGGTCGAACCCCAGCTCGGACAGGGTGCGATAGATCGATTTGGTGATCATGGGCGCGAGGCCCGAGAGGATGTCAATGGCGAATTCGGGGCATTTGGTCATTGACGCGCCGAGCGATCTTGCCTATAAATTCTTGCGCTTCCATCAACCAAAACCCAGCGGGGTCGCAATGGAAAAACTCATCATCACCGCTGCAGTGACCGGGTCGTTGCCCACCACGAAAAAAACGCCGCATGTCCCGATCCGCCCGGGAGAGATCGTGGAAGCCGGCATCCGCTGCGAACAGGCCGGCGCGGCCGTTGTCCACGTTCACGCCCGTAACCCCCAGGACGAGTCTCCGTCTGCGGATTTCTCAATTTTCAAAGAAATCTATGAAGGGCTCAAGGCGCGTACGAACCTCATCATCCAGATCTCGACGGGCGGCCGAGCCGGCATGGCCTACGAGCAACGAAGCGAGCGGCTCGCGCTCAGACCCGAGATGGCGAGCCTGACCACCGGATCGGTCAACTTTCCGGACTCGGTTTACGCCAACAGTCCCGATCTCATCGAGCGCCTGGCGCGGGACATGAAGGCGCACGGCATCAAACCGGAAATGGAGATCTTCGACGTCAGCATGATCCGCAACGCGGTGGAACTGGCGGAGAAGGGGCTGGCGGAGGCGCCGCTGCACTTCGATTTCGTGATGGGCCTCAAGGGCGCCATTCCCGCCACGATCGAAAACCTGGTGCATCTCAAGAACAGCATCCCGGCCGGCGCCACCTGGACCGTGGCCGGCATCGGGCCGGCCCAGCTGGTCGTGAACACCCATGCGATCCTGATGGGCGGTCACGTGCGCATCGGGCTGGAGGACAACATCTACTTCCGCAAGGGGGAACTCGCCCCGAACGAACGCTTTGTCGAACGGATGGCCAAGCTGGCGGCCGAGTTCGGCCGGCCGGTGGCCACTCCGGACGAGGCGCGGCAGATCATGCATCTAAGATAGGCCGGGGCGGCCACCGGCCATGCCCTTGCCCGGCCTGGCCGCGTGAGAACGTTCAGGCTCTACCCATGGGGGGGAGACATCAGCTGATAGTATTGAACCAGTCGATGGCCCAAAATCCCGGCCAGCTTCTTGTAAAAAACGAGACCGCTTTCGGGGTGGCTCTGCAGAAGGGTTTCGAGCTTTTTTCTTTCCAACCTCGAGCAGCGCGTCGGTTCCAAACATTCTGTCGTGGCCGAGTAGTAGTTGCGGTCCACCAGGCTCGACCAGCCGAAAGCCTCTCCGGCCTGGTCGATCGTGTAGACTTCCCGGGGCGGGTCGCCGATAGATAACCGGACCCTCCCTTCGATCAGCGTATAGAAACAATCGGCCGGGTCGCCTTCCTGAAAAACGACGTCTCCTTTCCCAAAATCTGCGGGTGCGGCGATTCCCATGAATTCCCTCGCAAACAGCTTATCCATTCCCCACAAAAGATCGGCCTGATCGATCAGCATCGCTTTGCCTCCTTCCCCACCGACTCAAAAGAGATGGTCAGATGATACACCCCGCCTTCGAGATGGGCCTGCACGGGCAGCTCCCCTTTGTGAAACACGTTCATCATAGCCAGGTTGTTGAAGAGGACATCGGCCGTAAATCCCTTGATGCCTCTTTCCCGCGCCAACCGGATGAGCATGGCATACAGGTGCGTCGCAATGCCTCGGCCGTGATAATGTTCGTCCACCACAAAGACCAATTCGGCGAACGAGCTGCCGGGGGTTCGCAGGTAGCGGCCTTCGGCGATGATGCGGCCCTTGCCTTCTTCGCCCACCAGGCCGGCGATGGACATGTCTTTGCTCCAGTCCACGTTGACGTATTCCTGCATCTTGGCATGGGGCATACTCCGAACCGAATGGAAGTAGCGGGAGTAGTGATCTTCGTCCGAAAATCGGTAGAACAGGTGGCGCATGCCCTCCTCGTCGGAGGGTTTGATGGGCCGAAAGCGAACCGTCAGGTTTTCTCTGAATGTTTGAGTGGCGCTGATTTCCATGGGATAGAGCCGTGCGCTGGCTTCCATAAAGATCTGATCGGGATAGAGGATTTTGCGCGCCTTGGCCTCCTGCACCAGCCAGGCCCGATCATCGGGGTGTGCGATTTCGATCAGCGCCTGTGCCCGTTCCCTCACCGTGCGGCCTTCCAGATAGGCCACGCCGTGCTCGGTAACCACCGTGCTCACCGCCTCGAACAGCCCGATCGGGTTGGGCAAATCGGCGATGGTGGGCCGAATGTTGGAATGGCCTTTGAGATCTCGGCTGGTCAACGCAAAGATGGAGCGGCCGCGTTCGGACAAGGCTGAGCCGGCAAAAAAATCAACGACTTCCGATGGCCCAGTTGCTACGTTGCCTTTGCCCACATGCAATCCCACCCGTCCGTACAGGTCGATCCTTCTGGCCGCAATGACGGTCACAAACTGGGGATTGCGGCCGATGATCAGCGGGTTGAAAACTTTTTCGATGCGTTGGAACTCGACCAGCGGGTTATGATCGAGCCACGCAAAAAGCTCCGGGGTGCCGAAGGCATAGGAGGTGAGGGACTTTCCCCGGTAGCTTTCCTTGCGGCGGTTGGTAACGGCCCCGGCGTTGATCAGTTCCATCAACGGATCCGTAAAGAAGGGCGAATGGATGCCCAGATGATTCTTGCTTTTCAAGTGCCGGCCCAAGGCCTCGTAGATCGGACCGATGGAAAAGGCGAGACAGCTTCCATCGTCGATCAAGGCGGCGGTATTCTGCGCCACGCGGTCCAGGGCCTCATCGACGGTCCAGCGTTCGAAATACAAAGGAGCATCTTCCGCCTGCACCAGATAGTCAAATTCGGAGACGGGGATGAACGTGTCCCCGAAGGTTCGCGGGATTTTAGGATTGATCTCCCCGACCGTGACCGATGCCTGCTCCATGGCCTCCCAGGCCACATCCACGGCCACGCCTAGGCTGCAGTAACCGGCGTCGTTCGGCGGCGTGACTTGGACGATCGCCATATCCAGAGGGATTTGTCCGGATGAAATCAACCCGGCGATTTTCTGAAAGCGGCTGGGGACCAGATCGACCTGGCCGTTTTCAATGGCCCGGTCCGCCGCCCATCCCGAGAAGAAGGTTTTCAAACGGACATTCTGAGACTTGAGGGCTTCCAGTGAGATGGCATCGCCGAAGCTGACCAGCTGGACCAGTTCGAGGTCTTCCAGATTCTTCTCCCGCGAGCGCATGATGTGGCGGACCATGGTGCGCGGTTCAGCCACTCCGGTGCTCAAAAAAATACTCATTCCGGGCTTGATTTTTTTAAGGACGGCGTCGGGAGAAACGGTTGACGCGCTCAATTTGGGCGATGCGATGGTCATGCGCCCTTCTCCGAAGCTTCGCCCGATCCGTCCCCTCGGCACAAGGTGTGCCGGGGGATCGTCGGAGCTTTCATGGTCGCAACCGCTGCCGATGCGAAAAGACAGAGGATCGGACGCACGCCGGAATGACATCGGCGTCCTGCCGCCTGACGGGGCAATGGGCAGGGGAGATGCAGGGCTGAGCTGAAATGGAGAATCCGTGTCAGATCCGGCCGGAGCGAGCGGGCTGCGGCATGTCAGGAATATATACCCGCCGGCTCCGAAAATCAAACGCGATTGCGTCGCAGCCGCTTTGCGAATCGACGGTGTTCAACCGCCTTCCATGGGAGGGAACAGGGTCGCCTCATCACCGCTGTTCAGCCGTGTGGCGGCGTCCGCACGACGTCCGTTGACAAGCATGACCGCCTCGACGGTCTTCGGGATACGCAGTGCGGCCAAAAGATCCGCGACGGTTGCTCCGTCGGCAAGGATCACCTCGGCGGCGCCCTGGCCGGCCGGAGCGTAGTCGCGCAGGTGGGCAAAGGTGCGGACGGTGACTTTCATGTTTCGGCTTCGGGGGGGCTAGCGCAGCCCCAGTTGTTTGAGCTTGACCTCCGACGGCCGGCCTTCCGCGGTCCAGCCCCGCAGGGCGTAATAAGGCGCCAGCATCTCTTCCAGCCTGCAGACCATCCCTCGGGCCGGGCCGACGGGCATGGGGTCGCGGGTGATGCGCGGCGGCAGGCGGTCGTCCTTGCGGGTGAAACCGGCTGCCAGCAGGTAAAGCCGCTCGGCATTGAAGATGCGCTCCCCGATTTGTTCCACCTCCTCCGGCGTATATCCGGCGCCGGTCGCGGCATTGAGAAGCTCGGTGATCCCGACCGGTTTCACCATCAGGTCCTGCTCCACCAGGTAACGTACGCTGAAGAAGACGCATAGGCCGGCGGCGTCGATCACGCAGAAGAGGTCCTGCCACTTGGCCACCAGCGGCGGCTTGTCCTCCCAGGTGTGGGGATCGGCGGCGACCGGTACGCCCAGCAGTTCGAAGTAGGCGGGGTCGCCGCGCATGTGGGAACCACCGATGGGGGAGGTGGCGTAGGCCAGACCCATGCCCTGCTCGCCGCGCGGGTCGTAGCCCGCGAAGTCCAGCCCCTTGGCCACCATGGCGAGCTCCGGATGCCCGCAGCGGGTCGCCAGTCGCAGGCTGCCCTCGGCCAGCAGGTTGCCGAAGCCCTCCCGCCGGGCGGTCATGCGGGTGAGCCGGACTAGGGCGTCGCCGTCGCCCCAGCGCAGCGGCATTCCGGTTTCGGATTCCTTCAGAAAGCCCCTTTCGTAAAGCTCCATCGCGCAGGCGATGGTCGAACCCATGCTGATGGTGTCCAGCCCCAGTTCGTTGCACTCGTAGTTGGCCTTGGTGAGGGCCGCCAGGTCGTCCACCCCGCAGTCCGACCCGAGGGCGTAGACGGTCTCGTACTCCGGGCCCTCGCCCTCGCCCTGGTAGGGCCCGTCCGGAATGCGGGTCACCCGGCCGCAGGCGATCGGGCAGCTGAAGCAGGGTTTGGCGCGCACCAGGTATTTCCGGGTGAGGGTCTCGCCGAAGATCGACTCCCAGCCCTCGAAAGTGCCTTGCTGGAAGTTGCGGGTGGGAAAGACACCATGGCTCTGGGTGCCGACCACGGTGATGGCCGTGCCGTGCGTGCGCAGGGCGGGCGGGGCGTCCTGGGTCTTGGCCTTGAAGGCCTCGCGGTATTTCAGGTTGACGGCCTTGAAAGCGGCGGGGTCGGCGAGCGGGACCTCGCCCTGGCCGCGCACTGCCACCGCCTTGAGGTTCTTGGCGCCCATGACCGCGCCCACACCGGCTCGGCCGGCGGCGCGGTCCCGGTCGTTCATGATGGCGGCGAACAGCACGCGGTGCTCGCCGGCGGGCCCGATCACGGCCGTCCTGGCCTTGGCATGGGTTTCGCTGCGCAGGGCATCGTCGGTTTCGTGGGTCGTCCGGCCCCAGAGATGTTCCGCCGGCCGCAGCTCGGCCCGGCCGCCGTCGATCCAGAGGTAAACCGGCCGGGCGGATACGCCTTCGATGATGATGGCGTCGTGGCCGCTTTTCTTCAGCTCGGCGGGAAAATGGCCGCCGGAGTTGGAGCAGGTGATCGCCCCGGTCAGGGGCGACTTGGTGGTCACCACGTAGCGTGCGCCCGTGGGGGCTGCCGTTCCGGTCAGCGGCCCGGCGGCCATGATGAGTTTGTTGCGAGGTCCGAAGGCGTCGCAGGCCGGATCGACTTCCCGGCGCAGGTAATAGATGCCGAGCCCCCGGCCGCCGATGTAATCCCGCGCCACCTGGGGGTCCAACGCCTCGCCCGTAATCCTACCGCTGCTCAAATCGACCCTCAGAATCTTGCCGCACCAGCCATGCATGTCCCGCCTCCTATTGAACACGATGATTCTGCTGTCCGGATGTGACGCATAAGCACTGGTTGACAACAGAAATCCGCTGTGTCCAATGAACTGACATCAGACTTGAGTTTTGTCAAGGGATGCCGTCTGGGGGAGTGGTGGCTGCATAGGATCGGTGGGCGAGAAGATCGATATCCACATTTATCTTGAAATCGACTTGTTTGCGGTCAATTGACCGACCCCAATAATACCAATAAGATTCAAGTGGTTCTATGCATCACCGCATACAAAGCTTGATTCCCTTTGCAATTTCGTTTGAGTATCTCTCGCTCTAAAATCGCGAAAAGAGAAGGAGGTAGGCTGATACGTGCTTGTTTGTTCATGGTTTCCCTTCTTAATTTGTCCTGGCCGGTCTACGCTCCAGGAGACAATCTGGTAATTATGCGAGACGCAGCTCAGCAATCGATGCACGGGCACACCCCCCGCTGATGTCAGGAGAAATACTTATTTCCAGCACCGTCAAGCCGACAAGATCAACTTCATAGTCTTCGATTTCTCGGGCATTACCTGGAGGGCTAAAGTTGTACTGCTGGCGAACAATTTCCTGGCACGAGCGACCACCGTCGGAGGACCACCGCAGAAAAAACTCTTGCGTGCGCGACTGCTCATCTTCGTGGAACTCTATGTGAATATGCTTGACCCGCAACGGCTTGTCAAACAACAGCCGGACTGTCTGCTGACCGGGTTCTGACGCCCGCCAGCCCGATCCCACACCGGGTTTCAAAGCCGACTCGATCGGGTGTGACGCATCCTCGGACGTGAGCTCCGCCTGCGCTGAGTTCTCCAAGTCCAGCCAGTCTTCAGCCGGGAATATGATACCTTGAGTGCCTTGGACGATTATACGTTTACGCATTTCATTGCCTCCTGGGGCCCTTGGCTTTACTGAAACTTAGCGGCGGCATTTCCAATAGTCGCATTTAAAGAACTCCAAGCACTTTCCAAAGAGGCCTCTCTGATGGTTTCAATTCGATCCGATTGGCAAATCC
>CAZNAX010000015.1:14903-30546 GCA_964570965.1 uncultured Desulfatibacillum sp. | reverse complement strand
GCCCGTTCTGCTCTCCCTCGGGGAGATGAAAAAACTGGGAAAAGGACAGATCGAAGTTCTAGTCGACACCGACACTTCCAAAGAGAACGTCAGCCGGGCGGCTGAAAGCCAGGGCTGGGAGGTCAAGCAGGTACAACCGGAAGGCGAAGGCTATCGCATCGCCATCCAAAAGGAGTAACTTATTCGGTCATGTTGAAATTTCTGAAACGCAAAGCGGCCGATCCCGCTTCAGCCGTCCAGAGTGTGACGACCGGCATTCTCGTCTTCGAAAACACCAGTGAGGTGATCCGGGCCGAAACCACGCTCAAAGCCGGCGGTTGGAATATTCGCGTCAAAGGGCCGCCTCCAGAAATTCGCACCGGCTGCGACCTGGTGATCGAATTCCCTCTGATTGAAGAACTGGCGGTTCTGCGCGATTTGGAGAAAATCGGCCTGCGGCCCCTCCAAACCGTTCCGGTCACCAGTCCACTGCTCCAACCCGTGGATCTTTTCCAGATCAAGGATTTTGGGCGCTTTTTGATGGTGCGGGCCGCCAACATGAAGCTGACCATCGACAAGGAGAGCTTGTTCCTGGTGAACGTGTCGGGCGGCGGCTGTCCGGATATTCCCTATCTGGCGCAGAAGATGGTGGGACGCAAACTCGAGGACGCCCCTCAGCCCCGCCAGATCGGCCACACCCTTTGCGGGTATGCGCTGCAGCTCGCTTATGAGGAGATCAAACGCCGGTGCTCGCCGTCGTAGGGACTATTCCCGACCCGGATTTCCCTCTGGTCACGGGTGAAGTCACGCTCAAGGGGGAGCATATCTATGTCAAGGGGCACCCCGCACCCGTCAATCGCGGGACACCGGCACTGATTGCCGCTGCGATAAAATGCCTGGACGTCCTCGGTCTGCCCATGCCCTATGGCTACCTGGCGGGCGACATCGGGCTGGGGGACGGCAGTCGACGCCTATACGAACATTTGGTGGAGCATCTCCCGCAGTCGGATTTCCAGGTCATCACGTTTCACTATCTTCAGCCGGATGTCGATTGGCACAACAAGGTTCTTTTTGCGATCGGGAAGATCCGGAAGCGGCCCAAGCTGATCGCGGACGCCGGGTTCATGTATGCCGCCAAGATGAGCGGCATGGCCGAGGATTATGATCTGTTCACACCGGATGCGGGCGAACTGGCTTTTCTGGCAGATGAGGAAGCGCCGCACCCGTTCTACACCCGGGGTTTCATCTTGCATGAGGAGCAAAAGATCCCGGATCTCATCATCCGCTCTTATGAGCATAAAAACGCTGCACGCCTGTTGCTGGTCAAAGGCCGTGTTGATTATGTCGCGAATCGGCAAGGGATCATCGCCACCATCGACAGCCCAGTTGAAAAAGCGTTGGAGCCCATTGGCGGGACCGGCGACACCCTGACCGGTATTGTGTCAGCCCTAATCTGCGGTGGAATCGATGCTGGCCAAGCGGCGGTTCTGGCGGCGCTGGCGAACCGGATCGCAGGCCGGCTGGCTGCACCCTCACCTATGACTCAGGTGAGCGAGATTATTGACCAGATTCCTAAGGCAGTAGCTCAGGCTCTGGAAAAACGCTAATTGATGATAATAGTTCAAAAAGTGAGTTTTTATGGATTTTTGAAATGAAATTCCTATTCATCTGCCCGCTGCGGCAGGAATCCTTTTTCAGCGAAGATTTTCAGATTACCGACAACCGGGGCATCGCGGTCGACGACCTTGGCAACAAGTACCTCAACGCCCGTATCCGGCTGTCAGCGCCCTGCCCCGTTTGCGGAGAACATCATGAGTTCCAGGCAAATGAATTGTCATGTCCCTTTTCTGCAAACGATGAGAAGTGAAGCGTTGGCGCTTTCTTCCCAGGATCAACGAGTTGGAAAACCGAATCGATGAGTTCCACTTCCAAAGACCAAAATATTCGCCTGACCACGACCGTCGCCGGTTCCGGTTGAGCGTCCAAGCTGGCTCCAGGGGACCTGGATCGGGCTTTGTGCGGGATGGTGTTCCCGACCGATGAGAACGTCCTCGTAGGACTCGATCGGGCGGACGACGCCGGGGTCTACAAGATTTCGGACGACCTAGCCCTGATCCAGACCGTGGATTTCTTCACGCCCATCGTCGACGATCCGTATTGGTTTGGACAGATCGCAGCCGCCAACGCCTTGAGCGACGTCTACGCCATGGGAGGCACCCCCAAGACCGCCATGAACCTGGTGGCCTTTCCGATCAAGACCATGGACATCGGGATTCTGCGACAGATCATCCAGGGCGGAGTCGACAAACTCACGGAGGCGGGGGTGGTGCTGGTGGGCGGCCACAGCGTGGAGGACAAGGAGCTCAAATACGGGCTGTCTGTGACGGGCTTCGTGCACCCGCAGCGCGTGCTCACCAAGAAGAATCTCCAGGCGGGGGACCGCATGGTGCTGACCAAACCCATCGGCACCGGCATCGTCAACACCGCCATCAAAGCGGGGATGGCTTCCGCCGAGCTGACCGGCCGGGTCACGAACCTCATGGCGGCGCTGAATCGAACCACCGCCGAGGTCATGGCCGCCTTCGAGGTGCATGCCTGCACGGACGTGACCGGCTTCGGGCTGCTGGGCCACTTGGCCGAAATGGTGTCCGGCGCCAACAAAGGCGTACGGGTGTACGCGCGAAGCGTGCCGGTCATCCCGGAAGCCTTGGAATATGCTTCTATGGGCCTGATCCCGGCCGGTGCTTACAAGAACAAAGAATTCCGAGAGGCGATGGTTGTCATCGAACCGGAGGTGGATCGCGCCCGTCAGGATCTGCTTTTCGACCCGCAAACGTCAGGCGGGCTGCTGATCGGCGTGAACGGCGCCCAAGCCGTCGATCTCGTCAAGGCCTTGAAGCAGGCCGGAGTCGTCGAATCCGCGGAGATCGGAGAGGTGCTCGCTGGCGCGGATGAGAGAATCTGGGTCGTTTGAAAAGCAATTGTCCGGCTCATCTTTCAGCGAAAATCGATTTCTTTTTTGGGGGTAAGGCATCCTGCCGCGGTGCGATCGTGGCTGGAAGCCACTCCCACAAAAAAAATTTGCCACCGATAAAGTGGCGGCGCGCGCCATAATAACGCGCTGAACACCAGACGCTATCAAACCAAGCACGAAAGGCTCTGCCATGAAAGAAATCGATGCGCGTGGACTGGCCTGTCCGGCTCCGGTACTGCACACCAAGGCAACTCTGCAAGAGGAGAAACCCGGTGCCGTGAGGGTCATTGTCGACAATGCCGCCTCTCAGCAAAACGTACAGCGGTTTTTGGAATCCCAAGGATTTGAAACCAACCTGGAAAAACAGGGAGGCGACTACCTCGTCATCGGCCGCTGTGGAGAAGCAGCGGCCCCCGCCCCACGCGCTACCAGCGTCCCGGAAGCGGATTTGAAGAAGATCATGGTCATGTGCGCGACGGACCGGATGGGGGTCGGGGACGATGAACTGGGCCTGAAGCTGATGGTCAACTTCCTGCGCACGTTGAAGGAGATGGGGCCGGAGCTGTGGCGGCTGGTTTTTGTCAACAACGGGGTGAAGCTCACCATCGACGGCTCGGAGGTCATAGACGATCTCAAAGCCTACGAAAATGCGGGCCTCAAGATCCTGGTCTGCGGCACCTGCCTGAACCATTTCAATTTGCTGGAAAGGAAAATGGTCGGCGAAACGACCAACATGCTGGATATCGTAACGGCCATGCAACTGGCGGACAAGGTGGTCAATCTCTGACCCGCTTCGGTCCGCATAAGAACCTTCTCATCAAAAAGGAGGCCCCCATGAAGTACGGCGCCCGCAACTGCATCAAAGCCACGGTCAAAAGCATCAAAAAAGGTGACGTCATGTCCCTGGTCAAGTTCGAAGTGACCGAACCCCACGAGATGGCATCGGTGCTGACCACCGAGTCCGTCAACGACCTGAAGCTCAAGGCCGGAGAGCAGATCGAGCTGATCATCAAAGCGATTCACGTCCTGCCCATAAAAAAATAGCTTAAGCCTCACCTTGGAAGCCGGTTATGGCTCGGGACTCTTATTCTCCCACCAACGGAGTAGACCGGCTTCCTTCATTTCCTTTCCCATCGGGAACGTATTGGCAAATCTGAGAAAAGGATATGCCCAGTAATCTGCGTACCATCAAATCTTTAATTTTCTAAATTGGCACCTTACGTCTGTTAAACTCCAATCCCTTCCACCTGCATCAAGATTCGACAAAGGCACGGACTCATCATCTTTGGCCATGCTAACAACTATTTGTGGAACGCTCTTAAGAACTTTAGACAAACGGCTCAGCTAAAGTTATTTGACCCCACTTGTTAATCCACAAAGATTGATTATCTAATTGTCCGGTCGTTCAGTTAAATATGGGTCTGGCCAAGTGTGGCTTGGGTACAACGACCCTCTATTTTTTTGGCAACCCGTCATGGTGTATCACAATGCCCATCAGCGCAGAACATAAAGAAAGCGCTCGCTGAAATCGCCAAAGAAGCAGTCGGCCGATGAGCATAGAGGGCAATAGGATTGTGACGGCTTACGAAACGCCCCATGGGAGTCATTCGCCCTTTAGGGGTTTTTTACTGGGCAAGGATTTTTCTTTTGCGGTTGTATTGGAGTGGAGGGATAAATGGAACGCATCAAAAAAATAGCTTCGATATCCTTAGTCTGTTTTATAACCATACTATTTTCGAGTTTTCTGTCTGCCTCCCATGCTGCTACCGCAGTTGCCGTTGACCATTCCGGGTTCGGGGCTCTTCTGGCCAAACATGTGAGGGACGGAGTTGTGGATTATGCTGGTTTCAAAGCTGATGAAGCAAGGCTGGATCAGTATCTTTCGACTCTTGAAAAGGTTGACCCTGAAAGTCTTGACCGAAATGAGCAGTTTGCATTCTACATCAACGCCTATAATGCATGGACCATCAAACTGATCCTGACGGGCTACCCCGGGCTGAAATCAATAAAAGACCTGGGTTCCATTTTTCAATCGCCATGGAAGAAGGAACTCGTGCGCCTAAACGGCAAGACATTGACCCTTGATGACATCGAGCACAAGATTCTGAGGCCAACCTTCAAGGACCCGCGCGTTCATTTTGCCATCAACTGTGCCGCTAAAAGCTGCCCACCGCTCGTTTCCGAGCCTTTCCGGGGAGGCACTCTTGACTCCCAGCTGGACAAGGCAACCCGCGCTTTTGTCAACGCATCGCACAGCTACCGCTTGGAGGGAGACACCCTGTGGGTCAGCTCGATATTCAAGTGGTTTGCGGGCGACTTCAACGACGACCCGGCCGGTTTCTACCGCACCTATGCGAAAGCGGAACTCAAAAAGCAGCTCGATGAAAAAGGCGATCGGATTAAGGTGAAATTCCTCGACTACGATTGGAGTCTGAACGGAGTGTAAATTTTCAATTCTTTCCTTGATCGCCCATGTCCTCCTGGGGAGTCACGTCATTTTTGATCATCAGCGCTGCGGACGTCAATCTCGACCACACGGTCCGGCCCGAACCCGAAACCGCCCTGGATATCCTGAGACAACTCAAAGCATAGGCGGGCTTCTTTCAGAATAGCCGGACGGGTTCAGCCACGGAGGTTAAGAGGCGTTGACTTGCCTTTTATTTGTATAATATTGTATATCAAAATATAAAAAATAATAAAAAGGAGGCCCCATATGGCGCGACTCGACCAAATGCCGGAGCCTATGCGCTCCCATCTGAAAAAACTACCCTGTCCTTCATTCGACAAGCATTCCTGGGTGTCAGGGCCGGAGCTGCGAAAGAGAAGGGTGGCCATCATTTCCACCGCTGGACTGCACCGCAGGGGCGACCGGCCTTTTGAGGGTATGACAGGAGACTATCGGGTCATTCCAGGCGACATAAGTGCTCGCGACCTTGTGATGACCCATATCTCGACCAACTTTGATCGGACAGGCTTCCAGCAAGACTGGAACGTTGTCTTTCCCCTGGACCGCTTGAAGGAACTGGCCGCGAACGGAACCATCGGGAGCGTTGCCGCGTATCATTACTCCTTCATGGGAGCCACCGACCCGGCCGCCATGGAATCGGGGATTCGCGATATCGCCGGTTTTCTGAAAGGCGACCGAGTAGACGCGGCGATCCTCGTGCCGGTCTGACCTTTCTGCACGCGCGCCGTGGGCGCGCTCGCTCATTACCTGGAAGATGAGGGAATTCCAACCACCCAGATCAGCCTGATCCGGGAGCAAACCGAATTCATCCGGCCGCCAAGAGCACTTTGGGTTCCCTTCGAGTTGGGACGGCCCTTGGGAATGCCCGAGAATGCAGATCTTCAAAACAAAGTGCTTATGTCGGCCTTGATGCTCTTGGAAGCTGCGGAAGGACCTCTGCTTGCGGATTTCCCCGATACCGACGGAACCCCGCCATCCGCCGCCGACACGGAATCTGCCGTTTGGGCCTGCCCGATAAACCTGCAAGCGGCTTCCGAAGGAGAGACGGATTCGGAAAAACTCTTATCCGCCTTCAAGCGGGAAATAGCCTCACTCAGACCCTGGTATGACCTAAGCTTCGAACGACGTGGGCGAACCGCATTGGGGCTTTTCAAGCCTGATACGACATCGAACCTGCTCGCCTCGTATGCTTCCGGGAAGCCAACAGAGATTCCAATAGAGAATCTTTCCCTTGCTGTGGCCCTGCGCTTGGCCGCACACGATCTTAAGGCATTTTATTTTGAGGCCGCTATTGCCCGGCCTGGAACGGCATTGCCGGACAGTGCGGCATTCAACAAATGGTTTTGGAACGAAACAGCGGCCGGTCAAATCCTGAAGGCCGTCAAGACCAAGTGCATGAATGAGGAGGATAAAGCCCTTCGCATGACCGGCGCCGCGCTTCTGGTTCCCCTGGGGCAAACGTAAGGCCGAGCCTTGTCATTTCGGCGAATTCCGGATCAGGTCCCGGGGCAGGCGCCGGAGTCGATGGGTTTTCTTGATGCCGGATCAAGTCCGGCATGACGGTGCTGTTTCGGGACCGTTAATCATATCGCGTTTCTATCCGCCCGACGATTCATTGCCGTTGGCGATAGAAGGAACCCTGACATGGAAAAATTATTGAACATCAAAGAAGCAGCTGAGTTTTTAAACGTCTCCGAGATGACAGTTCGTCGTTGGACCAACGGGGGAAAGCTTCGATGCTTCCGTGTGGGCGGCAAACGTGAGCGCAGGTTTAAATTCCAAGATCTGCATGCCTATATCGAAGGCCGTGCGGTCTCCCCAAACCAACGAACAATATCCCTCGGAATAAAGGGCTTGACTGTGCCGGATGGATCACACGTGACGCATTTATCCCTGAATGCCCAAGAATCCGTTGATGTTGGGGCATCTTATATGCTGGAGGGCCTTGCAAACGACGAGACTGTGCTTTTAGTGGCCCCCGATGCTTCTGCAGAGCGTGTTCTCGGCGCCGTTCGGGAATGCGCCGGGGATGTGGATGCTCTCAGGAAGAAGGGCAAGCTCGTTCTCAGCCGGGGTGCCACCAAACCGGAAACGATGGCGAATTTCATTTCCCAAGTAGCCGTGAAGGCACGGGGGCGGTTCCGACTGTTCGGCGACATGTCGTGGACGCAGAATGCGGGCTGGTCGCTTGAGGCACTGCACGAACTCGAAAACATCACCAACGCCTCTTTGGGAAAAGGCGGCAAGCTGTATTTGTGCCAGTATCCTCTCTGGCAGTGCTCGGGCCGGAAGGTGATGATGGCGGTTGAAACCCATGACCACACGGTCTTTCGGGGAGCGCTCAAGGAAAGCCCTTTTTTCAGAGAGCCCTTTGCAGGCTGATCCGGTGCCTGCGGAAACGGCCCATCTTCAAAGCTGTCACGAGAAGGTTGTTTATGAATCTTAAATCTGCAGAATCGATTCGACTCGGCGACGATGGCGCCCGAACCAAGAACTGGAAGCGCTGGGGGCCTTACCTCTCCGAAAGACAGTGGTCGACAAGGACTTCGGCGGGCGCTACTTGGCACGAAACTGGGTGGCTAAACGAATAGCCGGCAATAAGAAATTCAAGGCGGTCGACGAAGCCGTGGGGAAGGAGGGGTGGAAGATAGTCCTGTTGACCCGGCTTTCCCCCGTATTTCCTTTCAACCTGCTCAACTACGCCTACGGCTTGACCAAGGTAAGCCTGCGGCACTACTTCTTTGCATCGTGGCTGGGCATGATTCCCGGCACGGTGATGTATGTGTATTTAGGATCGCTCGCCGGAGACCTCGCCAGTCTGGGGGCTGGGGATCATACCCGCACCACCGCCGAATGGGTGCTTTACGGCGTCGGGCTGCTGGCAACGGTCCTGGTAACGGTATTCGTTACACGCGTGGCCAAAAAAGCGTTATCCGCCCGTATTTCATAGCAAAGGAGCCAACCATGTCGGAGAAAAATAACAGCAACCCCATTATTCGCCCGTGGGATGAGCACAACCAGAATTTGGTGGCGCAGGTGCATCCGACCGACTGGACGAACCCAAAACCCGCTTCGCGCTATAACCTGGTCGTCATCGGTGCCGGGACCGCCGGGCTCGTCAGTGCGGCCGGCGCGGCCGGGTTGGGCGCGAAGGTGGCGCTGGTCGAACGTCATCTGATGGGCGGGGACTGTCTCAACGTCGGCTGCGTTCCGTCCAAGGCCTTGATCGGTGCAGCGCGGGCGGCCGCTGCCGTGCGGGATGCAGCCGAGTTCGGAGTTCGCGTGCCGGAGGGGGTGCAGGTCGATTTCGGCCAGGTCATGGAACGCATGCGCCGCCTGCGGGCGTCGATCGCCCCGCACGACTCGGTGAAGCGGTTCAGCGAACTGGGGGTCGATGTCTTTATCGGCAACGGGCGGTTTGTCGACTCCCATACACTGGAGGTCGCGGGGGAGAAGCTCTGCTTCAAGAAAGCCGTCATCGCCACCGGCGCCAGGGCCTCGGCTCCACCCATCCCGGGGCTGGATCAGGTGGAGTATCTGACCAACGAGACCCTCTTCTCCTTGACGGAGCTGCCGAAGCGGCTGGCCGTGATCGGCGCCGGACCCATCGGTTGTGAGATGGCCCAGAGTTTTGCACGGTTCGGCTCTGAAGTGTTCCTGGTCGAGGCCACCCATGGCATCCTGCCGCGCGAGGACGGTGACGCTTCCGGGATCGTCCTGGAGTCCCTGCTCAAAGACGGTGTCAGGCTCCTATGCTGCGGCAAGGACCTGAAGCTGTCCAAGGTGGATGGTGGGCGGGTGCGCCTGGCGGTGGAATCGCACTCCAAGCGATACGACGAAGTCGTGGACAAGCTCCTGGTCGCCGCCGGACGCTCTCCGAACGTGGAGGGGTTGGGGCTGGAGGCAGCCGGGGTGGTGTATTCCAAGAAGGGGATTCAGGTCAACGATCAGCTCCAAACCACTCAACCCGACATCTACGCGGCCGGGGACATTTGCTCGCCCTACCAATTCACGCACGCCGCCGATTTTATGGCGCGGACCGTTATCAGAAATGCTCTCTTCTTCGGCCAGGCCAAAGCGAGCGCCTTGACGATCCCATGGTGCACCTACACGGAGCCGGAGATCGCCCACGTCGGTCTCTATCCGCAACAGGCCGAGGAGCAGGGGGTTGCGCTGAATACCTTCACCCGAGAACTGGCCGAGGTGGACCGCGCCGTTCTCGAAAGCCGGACCAAGGGCTTTGTCCGCGTGCATGTGCGCAAGGGCACCGACCGGATCGTCGGGGCCACGATCGTGGCCCCCAACGCGGGGGACATGATATCCGAGATCACCCTGGCGATGACTAACGGACTGGGGCTGAAACACATTGCCGCCACCATTCATCCGTATCCGACACAGGCCGAAGCCGTGCGCCAGGTCGCAGATGCCTACAACCGCTCTCGGCTTACACCTTTTGCTAAGAAGCTTTTTTCTCGATTGATGGCGTGGCGGCGTTAAGCCGCGCGAGGAGTTTTGCCCTTAATTTGATGGACTATCTTCGAACGCTCCAATCCGCGATCAACGCCCAAACCGTGGGAAAGGTCATGTGCCGCAGAACCCTTTCGGTTGGTACGGAGCCATCCGCCTCCGGCCGGCCCTTCAGGTTCTAAGCAGGACTTTTAGGCGGCCGGGGCGGGCTGACCACGGCTTCTCCGGTGATCACCCGCGTGCCTTCCTGATTATCGCAGGTGGTCAGCAGCTTGACGCGGCCCTTGACCGTGTCGATTTCGGTCACTTCCACCCGCGCGGTAATGGTGTCCCCGATTCGGACCACGCCCAGGAACGTCAGTTCCTGCCGCAGGTAAATGGCGCCCGGACCCGGCAGCCGCGTCCCCAGCACGGCTGAGATGAACCCCGCCGACAGCAGGCCGTGAGCGATCCGCGTACCGAAATAGGTCTTGCGGCTGTATTCCTCGTCGACGTGGGCGGGGTTGAAATCGCCCGTGATCCCCGCAAACAGATAGACGTCCGTTTCGGTGACCGTCTTGGAGAACTGGGCGCTGTCACCGACGGTCAGTTCGTTGATGGTTTTGCCGATCATGCCTTCACCTCCAGGCCCGCACGGGGCCGAAGCCGTTGACAGCCATACCTATTTCCGTTACTTCTCTAATGGAATCGCCGCAAAAATACAACCGGGAAGACTGCATGATCATCGGGCTGGATGTCGGGGGCACCCACACGGATGTCGTTCTGCTGGATAACGCCGGTCTGCTGCGTGAAGTCAAGGTAACCACCGATGCATCCGATCTCTTCCGCTCGATTTTAAAGGGCCTGGACGCGGTTACGGAAGGCGTGGATACCGCCGCCATCCGGCGCATCGTCCTTAGCACCACGCTGACCACCAACGCCGTCATTCAGAACACGATCCCGGCTGTAGGCATGATCGTGTCCTCCGGCCCTGGAATCGACCCCGAGCATTTTCGCACCAATCCCCACTACGTGTGCGTGAAAGGCTCGATCGACCACCGCGGGCGGGAGGTCGAACCAATCCTGCCGGGGGAGATCGAGGCCGCCGCCGAGCGCTTCCGGGAAAGCGGAATCCGCCAGGTGGGGGTGGTGGGGAAGTTCTCCGTCCGCAACCCTGCTCATGAAATCCGCATCGGTGAACTGCTGGGGGATGCCTTCGATAAAATATTCCTCGGGCACCGCGTGTCCGGCAGTCTGAATTTCGGCCGCCGCATCGCCACCACCTACCTCAACGCGGCCGTCTACCCGATTCACAAATCGTTTTTCGATGCCGTACTGAACAGCTTGAGCGCCAAGGGCATGCACCTGCCGCTGCGCCTGCTCAAGGCCGACGGCGGCAACATGAAGCTGGAAGCCTCAATCGAGTACCCGGCCCAGACCATCCTTTCCGGACCGGCGGCCAGCGTCATGGGCGCGGTTGCCATGGCTGCGGGGGACGAGGATGCGATCGTGATGGACATCGGCGGAACGACCACCGACCTGGCGGTCCTGGTCGGCCGCGCGCCGGTGCTCGACCCCCACGGCATCGCCATCGGCCCTTATCGGACCCTGATCCGTTCCCTGGAGACGCTATCCATCGGCATGGGCGGCGACAGCGCCGTGCGTTGGCGGAACAGCCGTCTGACCGTCGGCCCGGATCGGGAAGGTCCGGCCGTGCTTTTCGGCGGAAGCGTGCCCACACCCACCGATGCCCTGGCGGCCGTCGGAGACATGTCTGCTGACGATTGCGGACCTGCCTGCATCGGTCTGAAGCCCGTGGCGGACCAAATGGGAATCTCCGTCGAGGCCCTTGCCGGCCGGGTGGTCGAAACCGCCTGCCGGGCGATGCTGGCGGCCGCCGAACGGCTCACGGCGCACATCAACGGCAAGCCGGTCTACACCCTGCATGAATTCAAGGAAGGCTATCAGGTGCGGCCCCGTTCCGTGTTGGTCCTCGGCGGCCCCGCTCCCTATTTCGCCAAGCACCTTCAGCGCCTGACCTCCATGCAGGTGCGGGTCGTCCCGCGCTGGCAGGTCGCCAACGCCATCGGGGCGGCGCTGGCGCGCACCACCTGCGAGGTCGGGCTGTTTGCCGACACCGAACAGAGGGTGGCGAGCGCACCGGCGGAGAATTACCTGCAGCCCATCACGGACGCTTACAACCTGGAAACCGCCACGACCCAGGCGCTGAACCTGCTGCGGGTCAAGGCCCTGGAGCGCGGCGCCAACCCCGACTCCCTGGAGATGGAGGTCGTTGAAAGCCAGCAGTTCAACATGGTGCGGGGTTTCAGCACGTCCGGGCGCAACATCCGCGTGCGGGTGCAGGTCAAGCCGGGGCTGATCCACGGCTATGACAACCTGCTCAGAAGCCTCGCGGCCGGCGGCGAGCCGAGCGCATAGGGCCTGGTGCATAGCGCAGAAAAATTTGACGTATTTCGGATTTCGTGCTTCGGATTTTTAAGGGACGTACATGATGCTTCAAGCCAAGAATAGAGTCGGCCTGGTTTTCTTCCCGGCCTACGACTGGGCCATCAGCCCGAACCATCCCGAACGGGAGGAACGGCTGCTTTACACCCAGGACCAGATCCTCGAAGAGGGCCTGTTCGACATCGAGGGGGTGATCGAGCTCAAGCCGGACCCCGTAGTTCTGGCCGACATCCAGCGCGTTCATTTCTGCGTTCCCGATGCCTGGAGCATCGCCACCGAATCCCATTTCATCAGCGCCGGCGGGGCCAAGACCGTCGGCATGGCGGTGTTGGAGCGACGGGTCGACAAGGGCTTCGCGCTGGTGCGGCCGCCGGGACATCATGCCATGCGCGTCGCCCATGGTTCGCGCGGCTTCTGCAACATCAACATCGAGGCCGTCATGATCGAGTTCCTGCGGCGCAAATACGGCGTGGACCGGGTGGCCATCGTCGACACGGACTGCCATCACGGCGACGGCACCCAGGACATCTACTGGCACGACCCCAACACCTTGTTCATTTCCCTGCACCAGGACGGCCGGACGCTTTATCCCGGCAGCGGCTTTCCCGGCGAACTGGGCGGACCCAATGCCGTGGGCTACACCCTCAACATCCCGCTGCCGCCCCATACCAGCGAGGAAGGCTTCCTGCACGTCATCCGCCACACCGTCCGGCCGATCCTGGACGATTTCAAACCGCAGCTCATCGTCAATTCGGCCGGCCAGGACAATCATTACACCGACCCCATCACCAACATGAATTTCTCGGCCCAGGGATATGCGGAGCTGACCTCTCTCTTGAACCCCGACATCGCCGTGCTCGAGGGCGGCTACTCCATCGAGGGCGCCCTTCCCTACGTCAATCTGGGAATCGTGCTCGCCATGGCCGGCCTGGACTACAGCAACGTCCGGGAGCCGGACTACGACCGCCGCCAGATCCGGCAGTCCGAAGCGGTGACCGCTGCGGTCAAGGATGTCGCCGATCTCGTCCTATCCTGCTGGCGGGGGCGGGACCAGCTGCGCGAAAGCATGCTGGAGAAGGGCGGCAGCCACCGCCGCACCCGCCGCATTTACTACGACACCGACGGGTTCTCAGAGTCGCAGCAGGAGGAGGTAAGGCTCTGCGACGCCTGCGGCGGGGCGCTGCGGATCGACTCCGTCTCCGACCGCGGACCCCACGTCCTGGCGGTTCACATCCCCCGGAAAGCCTGCGCGCGCTGCCGGAAAGCCGGCCAGCAGTGGTATGAACAAGGCGCGGTCAAACGCTTCGACCGGGTCTTTATGCAGGACGGCGGTGAAGACAAATTCATAATCAAAAAGAGCTGAGGGTCGTCCGCATGAACCGCACGCTCTTTCCCGATTAAAGGTGACCCCATGGATCTCAACCAGCGCGAGCAGCTATTGCAGGCCGTCTTCGAAAACGCACCGTTAGGCATCGCCATCGCCGATCCCGAGGGCCGGTTCGTGGAAATCAACCGGGCTTTTCTGGAAATGTTGGGCTATGCGCGGGAAGAGGCGCTGCGCCTGTCGTTTACCGACATCACCCATCCGGATGACCGCGTAGAAACCCGGCGCCTGAGTGACGAAGTCCGTTCAGGCAAGTCTTCTTCCTACCAACAGGAAAAGCGCTGTGTGACGGGGGCCGGCGGCTTCATCTGGGCGATCGTCCGCGCGACGTCCCTGCGCGATGCGGCCGGCAGCGTTCGCTATTGGCTCGGAATCATCGAGAACATCACCGACCGACGCCAGGCGGAAAAAGAGCGCCAGCAAATGGCCGCCCAGGTCCAGCAGGCCCAGAAAATGGAAGCCATCGGCACCTTGGCCGGCGGCATCGCGCACGACTTCAACAACCTGCTGATGGCGATTCAGGGCAATATCTCCCTGCTGATGCTCAACAAGGAGCCGCACCACCGCGATACCGCTTATTTGAAGAACATCGAAACCGCGGTGCAGCGTGCCTCCGAACTCACCCGTCAAATCGTGGGGTTTGCGCGCGGCGGAAAGTATGAGGTCCGGATCACCGACCTCAATCAGGTGCTGGCCAAGACCGCGGACATGTTCGGGCGGTCCAAAAAGGAAATCACGGTTCATACCCATCTGCAGCGGGATCTTTGGCCGGTGGAGGCCGACCAGGGCCAGATCGAACAGGTCCTGCTGGGCATGTTCGTCAACGCCTGGCAGGCCATGCCGGACGGAGGGGAGCTGCGCCTCACCAGCACCAACGCGGTTCTCGCCCCGGATGACCCCCTGAAACCGCTTGACGCCGCCGCCGGCCGCTACGCCTGCATCGCCATCGTCGATACCGGGGTCGGAATGGATGCCACCGTCCAGGCGCGGATATTCGAACCTTTCTTCACCACCAAGGTGGCCAGTCAGGCCACGGGATTGGGGCTTTCCTCCGCCTTCGGCATCATCCAAAACCACCGGGGATTTATAACGGTCCAAAGCCAGCCGGGCCGCGGGTCCATTTTTCGGATCTATCTTCCCGCTGCCGGTGAGGAAGCCGCGCCGTTGCCGCCCCCCCCGGCCCGGAGGCGTGCCGACAAGACCGCTCGCATTATCCTGCTGGTGGAAGATGAGGGCATCGTGGCCGACATCGGACGGCAGATGCTGGAGCGGCTGGGGTATCAGGTGCTGGTCGCGCAATCCGGCGCCGAGGCGCTGACCCTGTTCGCCCAGCATCAAGCCGAAATCGATCTGGTCATCCTCGACATGATCATGCCGGGCATGGGCGGGGGCGTCGTCTTCGACCGCCTGCACTCCCTCAGCCCCGAGACCCCGGTGCTGCTGTCGAGCGGCTACAGCCTCAACGGCCAAGCGCTGGACATCCTCAGACGCGGTTGCCGGGGCTTTATCCAAAAGCCTTTCAACATCGAGCAGCTCGAGCAGAAAATCAGTGAGGTACTGTCGAGTTTCTAGCACCCCAATTCATCATAATCATGACTGAAAATAGTGTTTGTTTTTCCCGATGAAGCAGAGTCCGGGCGTTGTTCTGGATAATCGCCCAATCCGGTTTTCAAATACGGTTTTCCCAAACGGATGAACGCTGCGAAGGCTGGTGGTGTCCACAAACACCTGAGATGCGGTTGAACGACCTTCTTCGAGTCTCTTGATCAGATCACAAGCTGCACTGCCATCGAACTCCCCCAGCATCTGCAGGTGCAGCGCATTATTTTCGAGGCTTGCAACAATTTGAAACTTTGGCGACATGAACGACCTCCTTGATTCCTCGGGCAACGTTTCGATTCCAGCCGCGATCAATCCTCCGAAGGTG
>CAZNAX010000015.1:0-14803 GCA_964570965.1 uncultured Desulfatibacillum sp. | reverse complement strand
CCTTGATTCCTCGGGCAACGTTTCGATTCCAGCCGCGATCAATCCTCCGAAGGTGTTTCACACTTTTTCAAATTTTCTTATTGCAAAATTTGTGCAGGCCTCTGATTGATAATAAAACCAAACAATATTGAACGGATGAACTTATCGCATGAACAAAATAAGCATAGCTCAAACGGAAATGAAATTATCTTTTAAGAGAAATAATATCCATACCCTCATACCCTCGGCATTGCCGCTCCGGATGGCGGCGCCCGATGCTCAAGTTCAAGGCATGCGGATCCCCGCCGAGCGAGGTGTACTTTGCGTACACCGCAGCGAGTGCGGGATGAAGCGGAACGCCGAAATTGGGCTTCCGGCGCCGCCATCAGAGGATGTCCTTGAGCTCGCGGCGTATAGCATTCAAGTGATCCCGCATCCATTCCGCCGCCCCGCGGCCGTCTACTCTCTCCAGGCAGGCCAGGACCTGTTTGAGCGTCCGGATGGAGTGGGCGCGGTATTCCGATGACAGCAAGCGGGTCTGAAACTGGCCATGATGTTCGGCCACTTTTTCGAGCAGGAAGCTCAGCATCTCGCTGAAAACCAGGTTGGTGGTGGCTTCCGACAAGCTTGTGTGAAATTCGAGATCGGCCTTGAAAAAGCGATGGTAATCATCCGCGCTCTCTTCCATTTCCCGCAGGGCCTGCTTCAACCGGACCAATTGGCGGCTTTCGATTCTTTCGGCCGCCAACTCGGCCGCCTTGCATTCCAGAGTCTCCCGCAACTCGATGACGTCAAGCAGGCTGCCGGCCTTAAGGGCGGCTTTTAGTTTCTGCAGCGACGGATCAGCTCCCGGGATCTTGTCGGCGATAAAGGTCCCGCGCCCTTGTTGAACGTCCAGGTGCCCCATGACAGCCAGGGCGTTCAGCGCTTCCCGGATGGATGAGCGACCCACCCCGAAATCCATGGCCAGGTCGCGCTGGGAAGGCAGCCTCGATCCGGGAGGGATCTCTCCCGACTTGATTTTACGAAGAAGCTGCTCCACCACCATTTCAGGCGCGGTATTTCTGCGGATGGTCTCAAAAGCCATGCGGCTCCTCCATCGAATTAGTCAAGCAAAAGGTATACACATCTGAATATCAGACCAGTTAGGCTGTCTATTAAGATCTAAATTAATTTTTGTCAAGTATAAAATTGTATATTTTAAGGTAGTTATGTTTTAATATGACGAATTTGATCGCAGCTTGACATTGACGTTAAATCGGCCTATAAAATTCATCAGAAGATCAGACCACCTGATCTATTAAGGCAATTCACAACCAATGAAACCACAAACCGCCGACAGCATCTTGAACCCAGATGCTTTGATTTCAAAATCGAGCGGCAGCTCTATTTTTGGAACTATCTTCAGCATTATTCGATTCTCGACGCATGACGGGCCCGGCATTCGAACCGCCGTCTTCTTGAAAGGCTGCCCTCTCAGATGCTGGTGGTGCCACAATCCTGAAAACTGGCAAGATCTACCCAGCGAAGTGTACCAGCCCGAACGCTGCATCGGCTGCGGGGTATGCATCGACAATTGCCCGGCCGGTGCCCTATCGGCCACCCCTCAGGGGATTCTGGCCGCGCCTGACCTCTGTCGGCATTGCGGCCGGTGCGTCGATGTCTGTCCGGCAGAGGCTCGCGAGCGCACGTCATGGAAGGTCGCCGTGCCCGACCTGATCGAAGCCGTCGGGAAAGACACCCTTTTCTTTGACCAATCCGGCGGAGGCGTCACGTTCTCGGGCGGAGAACCTCTCTGCCAGCCCGAATTTCTGATAGCCGCGCTCAAGCAGTGCGGCGAATTAGAGATTCACCGGGCGGTGGACACGTCCGGATGTGCTGATGGACGGATTGTTTTGAACGTTGCCCGCCACACTGACCTCTTTCTCTACGACGTAAAAATTCTCGACCCGGTGAAGCACCGCACCCACACCGGTATGGACAACACTGGGATCCTCTCCAATCTCCGGATGCTATCGGAGTCAGGCGCTGCCATCATCATCCGCATTCCGCTGGTCCCGGGGGTGAACGATGACTCCGAAAGCCTCGCCCGCACCGGCGAATTCATCGCCGGACTGCCACGCAAGCACCGGGTGGATCTGCTGCCATTTCACCGCGGCGCCCGCGGGAAATACGCCAAACTCGGACTGAACTACGCCGGTGAGCATCTGCCGCCCGCTCCCGCCGAGCGCGTAGCCGAAGCCGCTCGACAGCTCACCAATTTCGGGCTGGCGGTGCGCACAGGAGGTTGAACGCCATGAATGAACGCATCCGCCGGCTGCGCCAAGAAAGCCAGAACGCCGTCCCGCGAATCTCCATCGAACGGGCCCGGCTGGCCACCGAATTCTACCGGGACCATGCGGGCAAACATTCCACCCCCGTCCTGCGCGCGCTCAACTTCCTGCACCTGAGCCGGCACAAATCCATCACCATCGGACGCGACGAGCTGATCGTGGGCGAACGCGGCCCCGCGCCCAAGACGGTGCCGACGTTCCCCGAATTGACCTGCCACTCGGTGGCGGACCTGCACATTCTGGACACCCGCCCCATGACCCGCTATCGGATCGATGAAGCGGACATCCAGACCTATGCACGTGAAGTGATCCCCTACTGGCAGGGCCGCAGCATGCGCGACCGGATTTTCAGCCGCCTGCCTGAAGAGTGGCAGCGGGCCTACGCGTCCGGGTTGTTCACCGAGTTCATGGAGCAGCGCGCCCCGGGCCACACGGCCCTCGATGGGAGCATTTACCGCAAGGGCATGCTGGACTTCAAACTGGAAATCGCCGATCGCATCGCCGCTTTAGACTATCGGCAGGACCCGGCCGCCGCCGACCGTGCCGAGCAGCTCAGGGCCATGGACATTGCCTGCGATGCGGCCATCCTCTTCGCCGAGCGGCACGCCGAGCTGGCCGAGCGCACGGCGGCGGACGAGCAGGACCGTGCGCGCAAGGCGGAGCTGCAACGCATCGCGGCGGTCTGCCGGCACGTGCCGGCCCATGCCCCCCGCGACCTTTGGGAAGCCTTGCAGATGTACTGGTTCGTGCACCTGGGCATCATCACCGAGCTGAACGGCTGGGACGCCATGACCCCGGGCCATCTGGACCAGCACCTTCAGCCTTTCTATGAAAAGGGGCTGGCCGCCGGCACCCTCACCCGCGAGCAGGCCAAGGAGCTCATCAGCTGCTTCTGGATCAAAGTGAACAACCACCCCGCCCCACCCAAGGTCGGCGTCACGGCCAAGGAGAGCGGGACCTACAACGATTTCACCAATATCAATCTCGGCGGCCTCACGCGCGAGGGCGCAAGCGGGGTGAGCGAGGTCAGCTACCTCATCCTGGAAGTCGCCGACGAGCTGCACCTGCTGCAGCCCCAGCCGAGCGTGCACATCAGCGCGAAAACACCGGACCGTTTCCTGAAGGCGGCCTGCCGCGTCATCCGCAAGGGCTACGGGTATCCGTCCGTATTCAACGCCGACGAAACCGTTTCGGAGATGTTGCGGGTCGGCAAGAGTATCGAGGATGCCCGCGAGGGCGGCTGCAGCGGCTGCATTGAAACCGGCGCTTTCGGCAAGGAAGCCTACATTCTGACCGGCTATCTCAACGTGCCCAAGGTTTTCGAACTGGCCCTGAACAACGGCCGTGACCCGCTGACCGGCCGCCAGGTGGGACCGTTGACCGGCGACCCGCGCTCCTTCGCCTCGTTTGACCAACTTTATGCGGCTTTCGAAACCCAGCTGAAATGGGTGGTCGAGCTCAAAATCCGGGGCAACCAATTCATCGAACGCACGTACGCCCTGAATGCGCCGGCCCCGTTTCTGTCAGTGGTCATCAACGACTGCATCGCCAGGGGCCGCGACTACTATGACGGCGGCCCGCGCTACAACACCAACTACATCCAGTGTTGCGGCATCGGCACCGTCACCGACAGCTTGTCGGCCATCAACACCCACGTCTATCAGGAAAAGACGGTCGGAATGGAACGGCTGCTCAGGGCCCTCGCCGCCGACTTCAAAGGCGAGGACCAGCTGCGCCAGACGCTCCAGAACAAGACCCCGTTCTTCGGCAACGACGACGACCGCGCCGATGCCATCATGCAGCGCGTTTACGCATCGCTTTTCGCCGCCATCGACGGCCAGCCGAACACCAAGGGCAGTGCCTATCACCTCAATATGCTGTCCACCACCTGCCATGTCTATTTCGGCAGGATGCTGGGAGCCACGCCCAACGGCCGGTTGGCGGGGGCCCCCGAATCCGACGGCACCTCGCCGTCTCAAGGGGCGGACCGCAACGGCCCGACGGCGGTCATCCAATCGCTGGCCAAGATGGACCAAATCAAATCCGGCGGGACCCTGCTCAACATGCGGTTTCTGCCCGGCATGCTGCAGTCCGAAAAAGACCTCGACCAATTGGCGCACCTCATCCGCACCTACTTTCGCATGAACGGCCACCACATCCAGTTCAACGTGGTCGACACGGACACCCTGCGGCGGGCGCAGGCCGCCCCGGCCGAGCACAGGGATTTGCTGGTGCGGGTCGCGGGCTACAGCGACTATTTCGTGGACCTGGACCGTTATCATCAGGAGGAGATCATCAGCCGCACGGCCCAGCTAACATAAACCTTTGGTTGATTGTAGCGAACCATGCAACAGTTCCGCTTAATTGCATGGATGCGTACAAATTTATCCGAGGAATCGATCATAAGATCCCCACCAATCCACAGATAGAACGGCGCAACGCGCCGCAACCGGCGACTGATCATGGCAACTCCTCCCAGCATATTCAATGATGTCATCGGACCGGTGATGCGCGGGCCGTCCAGCTCGCATTGCGCCGCCGCGTTGCGGATCGGCCGCCTGGCGCGGGACCTGATGGGCGGCCGGATCGAACGCGTGCTGATGGAGTTCGACGCGCGCGGCTCGCTGGCGTTCACCCACGAAAGCCAGGGGTCCGACATGGGTTTCTTCGGTGGCCTGCTCGGATGGGAGGCCTCGGATGAACGCCTGCCCGACTCGGTCGCCGCCGCTGAGCGGGCAGGCATTTGCATCGACCTCCGCATCGGCGACTTCCAGGACGGCCATCCCAACACCTACCGCCTGACGCTCTCCAATTCCCGGGAATCCCACCGGATGATCGCGCTTTCGACGGGAGGCGGCATGATCGAGGTGGTGGAGATCGACGGGATCCCCCTTTCCATCAAGGGCGACTATTTCGAGACGCTCATCGCCGTCGATGCCGTCGGTGGGGGGACGCATGCGGCCTTGGCACAAAAACCGGCGGTGGAGGAGATCCTTCTGCACACCGGCCCGGGCGGAGCCTTGATCGAGATCCGGAGCCGCGAACCGCTCTCCGGTCCGGCGGCCGCGGGGTTCGATTCGGTTACGGAAGCGGCCTGGGTGAGGGTCCTGGCGCCGGTGCTCCCGGTGCTCTCCCGCAGGGGGCTGCAAGTCCCGTTCAGCACCTGCGCGCAGATGATGGACTGGAGCCGAGGCCGCCAGTTGGACCTGGCTGCGTTGGCAACTGCCTATGAAAGCGCCCGCGGAGGGATCCCGGAAAGCGAGGTGGAAGGCCGCATGCGGGCGATTGTGGGTATCCTGCGACAATCCATCGCCCAGGGCATCGCGGGCACCCGCTATGCGGACCGGATCCTGGGGGTTCAGTCAACGGGTTTCAGGGAGGCTATGCAAAAGGGCGCGCTGCTCGAGGCCGGGATGCTCAATGCCATGATTCTTTACGTAACGGCCCTGATGGAGGTGAAAAGCGCCATGGGCGTGATTGTGGCCGCCCCCACGGCCGGCTCCTGCGGAGGCCTTCCGGGGGCTGTCATGGCGGCGGCCGATGCCATGGGGCGCCCGGAGGCCGAAACGGCAGGGGCCATGCTGGCCGCGGGCATGATCGGTGTTTTCATATCCGCCCATGCCACCTTTGCGGCTGAGCTCGGCGGCTGCCTCGCCGAGTGCGGGGCCGGGTCGGGCATGGCGGCGGCTGCCCTGGTCACCCTCGCCGGCGGCAGCGCCCAGCAGGCAGTGGACGCCGCCTCCATGGCGATTCAGAATGTGCTCGGCATGATCTGCGACCCGGTGGGCAATCGCGTCGAAGTGCCCTGCCTCGGCCGCAACGTGCTGGCCGCCAGCAACGCGCTCGCCTGCGCCAACATGGCGCTGGCCGGCTACAATGCCGTCATTCCGCTGGACGAAGTGATCGAAACCATGGACCGCGTAGGCAAAAGCCTTCCCATGGAGCTGCGCTGCACGACTCTGGGCGGACTTTCGACCACCCCGACCTCACGGGCCATGACCAAAAGTCTGACTTCGAAATCCTCTCGGAGCTGAGATTCTGACGGCGCCGAATTTCCGGCACCCTCGCACTTGACTTTTCCGCCGACCTTTGGCTTGCTGGAGCCGGATCGACGTTCCGCCGTCCTGCTCCGTTACCCCTGGAGGCCACCATGAAGAAGGCAATGCGCGTCATGAGCGCGAGGCCGCTCAATGCCGAGACCCCTGCTGCAGCCCTTAAATCCTGGATCACGCCCAACCGTTTGTTCTTCGACCGCAACCAAGGCGCGATCCCGTCGCGGCGCATCCCGCTGGCGCGCTGGAGGCTGTCGATCGAAGGGGAGGTCCAAACCCCTCTGGCGCTGGCTTTCGACGACCTCGCTCGCCTGCCCAAGGCCATCGCCGCCGACACCCTGGAATGCTCGGGCAACGGTCGTTCGCTCCTTGCCGAAAAATCCGCCGGCAACCCCTGGACCGTCGGCGGCGTGGGCAACGCCGTCTGGTCCGGGGTCTGGCTGAGGGACGTATTGAACCAGGCCGGCCTGAATCCGGCCGCCGCGCATGTGGCCTTCGAAGGCTTCGACCCGCCGCTGGGGTCCTCCGGCGTTAAATTCATCCGCAGCATCCCGCTCGAAAAGGCGCTCGCCTCCACCCTGCTCGCCTATGAGATGAACGGCGAGCCGCTGCCCCTCAAGCACGGCTATCCTCTGCGCGCGCTGGCACTAGGCTGGACCGGTGCCAACTGCGTCAAGTGGCTGAGCCGCATCACGGTCATGGACCGCCCCCATTCCGGCTTTTTCATGGACAACGTCTACCGGGTCTTTCAGAAAGGCCAGGAGCCCGCCACCGGCGAGCGAGTCACCGGCATCAAGCTGAAATCGATCATCACCCAGCCGCTGCCGGGTGAAACGCTGGCTGCCGGAACGGTCGTCGTGCTCGGCGCGGCCTACGCCGGCGAAGCCCGAGTGACGCGCGTGGACCTATCGCTGGACGGCGGGGCGAACTGGAGGGCGGCGCAACTCATCGGCCCGGATGAGCCCTTTGCCTGGCGCCAGTGGCAGTATGCGTGGACGGATGCCGGCCGGGGCGAATTCACGTTGATGGCCCGCGCTGCAGACGACCGCGGCCGCCTGCAACCCATGCAGGCGGAATGGAATGTGCTCGGCTATGGCAACAACGGCGTGGCCGAGCACGCCGTTGTGATCACCATTGTATGAGAAGGATGGCTGTTGGGGGAGGCTTTCAGCCTCGATTCAGCGGCCGCAGCCGGGGCGGCTGGCGCTTCCGCCAAAACAACTTTGGCTGCGACGGATAGAGGGGCGCAGTCGGATCATCGCGGCTGGAAAGCCGCTCCCACGGGTTCACGCCACCGGCTTCCAGACACCCCGATCGTTCCACAACCTCGAAAAAGGCGTCCCGGCCGGCAGCATACGCCCCGGCCATGTCTCGGCCTCCAGCCGCAAATCCGCATGGCCATACAGCGGGTCCCATGGCTCGATGATGACTGCGCCTCGGCTTTTTCCCAGCGGAACCATCCGCGGAAAGATCGGCTGGCCCCAGTCCCGATTCTCAAGCCCCGCTTGCAAGCGGTCCAGGGTCGTGAAGCCCGACAGTGCGTGCAGCGTCACCAGCGTCGGCGGGCTCAACGGCGTCCGGCCGTCCATATTCCGCATCAGGGCGTGTCCGGGGCTGATCCACAGACCCTCGGTGGTTTCGCGCAGATCCGGCCGACCCTTCTGGCCCTCGGGCAGGACGGCCACGAAAAAGCGCGTATCGAACCGCCGCGGCATACCCACGGGCGTGATCCAATGCGCCCAGGGCCGCAGCGCCGAGAGGGTCAGGATCCAGCCCTCGGCCTCCGCGCCCTGTCGCAGCCAACCCGATGGCAGGCCCTCCCGGCAACGGCGTTCGCTCGCTCGTTTCAGGGCCGCGGACCCGACGCCCGCTGCTGAAGCGAACAAGACCCCGGCCTCCTCGTAGGTTTCACGGATCGCGGCGACGGCGTAACGCAGCGCAGCGGAGACCCCCAGGCCCCTGCCCAGCTGCTCTCCGAGCGCCTGCGGCGTTACGTCCAGGTGGCCGGCCCAGAACGCCTCATCGCCATCCGCGGGGTCCACCCGCCCGCCGGGAAAAACAAAGAGCCCGGGCATGAATCCGCTGCGCGAGCTGCGGCGCAGCAGATAGGTCTGCAACTCGCCGCCATGCTGCCGCACCAGGATCAGAGTGGCAGCCTGTGGAAGCGCTGAGGGATCTGGAGCGACACCCATCTGAAATCGGCTCACACCGGCGCCAGCACGTGCAGGCTGATGTTCTTGACGATATCCTTGACCTTCTCGCGGTAGTCCAGCATGTGCGGCGCCTTGAGATGCGCCTGCAAATCCGCCAGGCTTTCCCAGGTCTCGATGAGCGTGACCCCATCGGGCCGCAGGTCCACCTGGACCGGAATGCCGGACTCCACGTCCACCGCCGGCACGTAGGCGATACAGCCTTTTTCCGCCAGGACCTTGGGCACGTTGGCCTTCAGAATCGCGAGATACTTCTCCCGCGTCCCAGGCTTGACTTTGATCGTAGCAATGACATGAATCATGATCGCTCCTATCAGTAAGCTGCTTCACATATTACCTGCGACCATACCCGTCTTGTCGGCCAAGGTCAATCGGCTCCGCTGTCTTTCATTTGCGGTTTGGCTGTGCTATTATTTTTTTGCGTGCCCGTAAGACGGGCATTTCGTTTCAGGAAGGCTTGATATGGACGCCCTTAAATTTCTCATCGACTTCATCCTGCATATCGACCAGCATCTCCAGGTGCTGTGCGCCAATTACGGTCTCTGGGTGTACGTGATTCTTTTCATCATCGTCTTTTGTGAGACCGGACTGGTGGTGACGCCGATCCTGCCCGGCGACTCGCTGCTGTTTGCGGTGGGGTCGATGGCCGCCATCGGCGCGCTCGACGTGATCTGGGTGATCCTGATCCTGATCGCGGCGGCCGTCCTCGGCGATTCGGTGAACTATTCGATCGGCAACTACGTCGGCCCCAAAGTCTTCCACGAGCACCACGGCCGCTTCCTCAACAAGGAATACCTGCACCGCACCCACGCCTTTTATGAAAAGCACGGCGGCAAGACCATCATCATCGCCCGATTTCTGCCCATCATCCGAACGTTCGCACCGTTCGTGGCCGGCATCGGCAGCATGACCTACCCGCGCTTTCTTTTCTTCAACGTCTTCGGCGGGGTCCTTTGGGTGCTGCTCCTCGTGCTGGCCGGCTATTGGTTCGGCAACCTGCCCGTCATCAGAAATAATTTCAGCCTGGTGATCATCGCCCTGGTGCTGATCCCAGGCATTCCCAGCGTGATCGAATTCATCCGCATCCAACTCGCCCGCCGCAAGGCGAAGTCCGCGCCTCTTGAGAACGGATAAGGCGCAGCGTAGCCTTTTTCCCTGAAATGCTTGACACCCCCTGAATTCAAGGATAATTTACCGGCCGCCTAATTCCGGCCCCCGGCCGGAAGCGGGGGACCCGTGACAGCGGGGCGAATCGCGATTCAGCGATGGGCAACCTCTTCGGCCCTATCCCTTCAGCTAACCTCGCCGGCATCGATGAGGAGAACCTTCGGAGGAGACCGGAGGGGAGTTTCTCCCGCATCCAACATCCGGAGGCGACACCATGTCAAGTCCACATGACGCCCCATCGGGCCAGTCGATGGTGCCCGAATCGCCGTATTCACCCTCTCATCGGAAGCCTCCCCAAAGAACCTGCCCGATGGCCCGGGGAATCCTTCGGGTCGTTAGCAGAGAGGAGGTCCCGTGAAAGTGGTGATCGTCGGGGCCGGTGAAGTCGGGTTTCACATTGCACGTCACCTCTCCATCGAAAAGAAGGACGTGGTCGTCATCGATGATAACCCCGAGGCGATCCGGCGGGTATCCGACCATCTGGACGTCCAGGTCGTCAATGGGTCCGGCAGCAGCCCTGAGATTCTCAAGGAGGCCGGAATCCGGGGGGCCGACATCATGCTGGCGGTGACGAATCGGGATGAAACCAATCTCGTCGCGTGCATGGTCACCGACCTGCTGGCGCCGAACACCACCAAAATCGCGCGCATCCGCGACGCCGGCTTCGATGCGTACCACGACACCTTCCGCCGCCAGGCGCCCCGTATCGACACCATCATCAACCCCGAAACCGAGGTCGTTAAAACCATCTATCAGCTGATGAGCGTTCCCGGTGCAGCGGACGTAGGGCAATTCGCGGACGGCCGGATCAAGTTCGTCGGGGTCTATATCGACAGCCGTTCCCGCCTGGCCGGCCTGCGGCTCGCCGACCTTCCCGCCAAAACCGGATCGGTCCGGCCCTTGATTGCGGCGGTGGTCCGAGAGGATCGCCTCATCATCCCGCGCGGCAAGGATCGCCTGGCGGCCGGAGACCTGGTGTATTTCATCGCCGAAGAGGACAAGCTGTTCGATACCCTGGCGGTGTTCGAGAAGCACGTACAGCCGGTGCGGCGGGCGTTGATCATCGGCGGCGGCCGCATCGGCTACCGGCTGGCGGCACTGCTGGAAGAAAAGTCCATCACCAGCAAAATCATCGACAAAAGCCCCGACCGTTGCACCCTGCTGGCCGAAAAGCTCGACCATTCGGTCGTTCTCTGCGGCGACGGGTCCGATCAGACGCTGCTGGAGGAGGAAAACATCAAGGAGATGGACGTCGTCGTAACCCTGACGGATGACGAAGAGACCAACATTCTGACGGCCCTGCTCGCGACGCGCATGGGAGCGCGCAAATCCATCGCCAAGCTCGACAAATTAAGCTACTTCCCCCTGATGAAGGCGATCGGCATCGAGCAGGTGGTCAGCCCGCGGCTCTCCGCGATCAACTCGATTCTGCAGCACATCCGCAAGGGCAAAGTGCTGTCGGCCATGTCGATCAAGGGCGAACAGGCCGAGGTCATGGAAGCCATCGCCATGGAAACCTCCGATATCGTCGGCAAGCCCTTGAAAAAAATAAACTTTCCAAAAGGTGCGATGGTGGTCGGGATCATCCGGGCCGGTACCATCATTATTCCGTCCGGTGAGAGCGTCATCGCACCTCAAGACCGCGTCATCATTTTCGCCCGGCGCGAAACCATTCCCCAGATCGAGAAGATCATCGCCGTCAAGCTGGAGTATTTCTGATGCGCTGGCGCTATGTGGCCAACGTTACCGGTCTGCTCGTCATTTTCATCGGGTTGACCATGACGGCTCCCGTGGCGGTGTCCGTTTTTTATTCAGACGCGAGCCGCACCTCCCTGGCCTTGTCCGGGGTCATTACGCTTCTCTTCGGAATAGGCATTTTTTTTCTATTCCGGCGCGCGAAAGCCGAGGTGCTGACCCCGCGGGAAGGCATGGCCATCGTTGCGGCGTGCTGGTTGACGGCGGGGATATTCGGCTCCCTGCCTTTCTTTTTCGGCCTCGAAATGAGTTTCGTGGATGCCGTCTTCGAGTCCGTGTCCGGGTTCACCACCACGGGCTCCTCCATCCTGACCGACATCGAATCCCTGCCGCGGGGCCTTCTTTTCTGGCGCAGCTTCATCCAATGGCTGGGCGGCATGGGGATCATCGTGTTGTCGATTGCCATCCTGCCTTTTTTGGGAGTGGGGGGCATGCAGCTTTACAAGGCCGAGGTCCCGAGTCCGGTGGTGGACCGGCTCAAACCCCACATCCGCGACACGGCCAAGGTGCTCTGGAAAGTGTACCTGCTATTCACCCTGTTGCAGGTGGCCTTGCTGAAAGCCGGCGGCATGGGTCTCTTCGACGCCGTCTGCCACGCCTTCACGACCCTGCCGACGGGCGGTTATTCCACTTGGAACGCATCGGTGGGACACATCAACAGTGTCTACTTTGAGGGAGTCTTTATCGCGTTCATGCTGATGGCGGGGATGAACTTCACCCTGCATTATCAGTTTCTGAGAGGGGAGCCGCTGGCGTTCTGGCGCAACGTGGAATGCCGATTCTTCCTCGGCGTTGTCCTGGTCTTCACAGCCTTGGTGACCTGGGACGTTTACGGCGCGGTCTACGACGGCCTCGCCCCATCCCTGCGCCGAGCCGCTTTCCAGGTTGTCTCGATCTTGACCACCACCGGGTACGTGACAGCGGACTACGAAATGTGGCCGGGAACCTCCCAGATCATTCTTCTGTTGTGCATGTTTGTGGGCGCCTCGGCCGGCTCCACCGGCGGGGCCATGAAATGCCTGCGCATCATCGTTGCGTTCAAGTACTGCTATCGTGAAATCTTCATGCTCGTCCATCCGCATGCCGTCAGCCGGATCAAGCTGGGCGGCAAAGCGGTCTCGGAGGAGGTCGCCCGCAGCGTGCTGGGGTTTCTGGCTCTCTACGTCGGCCTGTTCGCCGTCTCCACTCTGCTGGTTTCGGCGACCGGAGTGGACTTCACGACGGCCATCGGGGCCGTTGCCACCACCATCGGCAACACCGGGCCGGGGTTCGGGACGGTCGGCCCCTCGGAGAATTTTGCGCACTTCCCTTTTCTCGGCAAATGGATTCTCATCTGGTGCATGCTCCTGGGCCGTCTTGAAATTTTCACGGTGATCATTCTGTTCGTTCCGGAATTTTACAAAAAATGACGTTATGAACGCAGACCCCCTGACCCGACGCATAGCCCCTGATCGATCCACCCTGCGATGGAAACGCCTCAATCTCTGGCTGTCCCACCACATCTCCCCGGAAAGGCTTTTCATTCTCAGCTTTGCCGGTGTGATTCTGGCAGGGGGGCTGCTGCTTCGGCTGCCGTTTTCAGCCGCCGGCGCCCCCCTCCCGTGGATCGATGCGCTTTTCCAGTCGACCTCGGCCGTGTGCGTTACGGGCCTGGCCACGATCGATGTCGGCCAGGGTCTCAGCACCGCCGGGCAGGTCATCCTGGTCTTCCTCTTCCAAGTGGGCGGCTTGGGGATTCTGACGTTTTCGGCCGTGTTTTTTATCATGCTGGGCCACGGCCTGGCCTCCAAGGAACGCGACATCATGCAGTCGGTCTTCCTGCATTCGCCGCGCAGAGACCTGGCGCCCATCCTGAAGTTCGTTTTCTTTTCGACATTTCTATACGAGGCAGCGGGCACCCTTCTGCTCTGGGCTAGATTCGCCCGGGATCTTGCCTGGAACGAAGCCCTTTACCAGGCCGTCTTCCATGCCATCTCCGCCTTCAATAACGCCGGCTTTTCGCTCTTCAGCGACAGCCTCGTGTCGTATCAGGGCGACCTAATCGTCAACTTAACCTTCATGGGGCTCATCGTGGCCGGCAGCCTCGGCTTCATCGTTCACTACGATCTGCACATGCGGTTTTTCGGCAGACAGCGGCGGCTGTCGGTTCACACCAAAGTAGTCCTGGTCGCGACCGGGGTGCTGATCATCGGCGGCGCCGTGCTGTTCTTCGTATTCGAGAACCATCGAATCCTGCAGGGCCTCCCCTGGCGGAATCGGATACTGGCCTCTCTGTTTCAATCCATCACTCCGCGAACGGCCGGATTCAACACGGTAAATATCGGCATGCTCGCCAACGAGACCATTCTGCTGATGATCGCCCTGATGTTCATCGGCGCCTCTCCGGGATCCACCGGCGGCGGCGTAAAGACCACCAGTGTCAGCCTGCTCTTTCTGATCATGTGGAACCGGCTGAGAGGCCGCGAGGACGTAAGCGTTTTCAACCGCACCATCCCCCGGGAGCTCCTGCAGCGCACGATTTCGATCATCCTGGCGGCGACGCTGTCCATCTGCTTTGTCATTTCGGTCCTGCTGCTGTTGGCGAATCATGGCGCCGCCGCATCCGAAAGCCGCCATTTTTTCGTGGAATATATTTTTGAAACCACATCGGCGTTTGCGACCGTGGGGCTTTCCATGAATTTGACCCCCAGCCTGAATGCGCCGCAGAAGC
The DNA here is from genome assembly GCA_964570965.1 of uncultured Desulfatibacillum sp. GTDB lineage: Bacteria > Desulfobacterota > Desulfobacteria > Desulfobacterales > SpSt-501 > SpSt-501. The sequence continues at coordinate 597 of CAZNAX010000015.1, read as the reverse complement.
TGGCGATCATCCTGATGATGTTTGCCGGTCGCGTGGGGCCGTTGACCCTGGCCTTTTCGCTCGCACGCATCAGCACGAAAAAGAGCTTCACCTACGCCGAAGAAGGGGTCATGGTGGGATAAGGAGGCAGTGGCATGAAACGCGTCGTGGTGATCGGATTGGGGATTTTTGGCTCTCAGCTGGCCCGGCAGCTCTACGAGAAGGGGATCGAGGTCGTCGCGGTCGACAAGAACCGGGACATCATTCAGAAAATCAAGGACCACAGCACCAAGGCGGTGCTGGCCGACGCCGCGGACAAGGAAGTGCTCGAATCCATCGGCATCGCTGTGGAGGATACCGTGGTCATCTCCTTCGGGGAGGATCTCTCCGCCAGCACGCTGCTGACGCTCTACCTAAAGGAAATGAAGGTCCGGGAGATCATCGTCAAGGTGCCGAACGAGGACTACAAGCGCATCCTGCTCAAGGTGGGCGCCAGCGAAGCCATCATCCCCGAGCGCGAAATGGCCAACAAGGTGGCGCGCAGCATCATCTCTCCGAATATCCTGGAGTACCTGCCGATTTCCGAGGACTACACCATCTGCGAGCTGGCCCCGCCCA
>CAZNAX010000014.1:0-30607 GCA_964570965.1 uncultured Desulfatibacillum sp. | reverse complement strand
AGCGACCGGGGTTCGTTGCGAGGAGGGCTTGCGATCAGACGACTGCGCGCGCGGCTCCGGCGCCGTCATAAAGCGGGCGGCCAGGACCGCACCGAGAACGAGTGCTGCCACAATGGCCACCGCACCCAAGACCTTAAGAAGCGGTGAATTCCCGGTCTTGCGTTGGCGCGGCTGTTTTCGCCTTACCCCGCGGGCAGGTCGCTTCCCAGACATGTTTGACCTTCCGACGTCGGTCAGTTCCTGGCCTGCTTGAGCACGTCGTGGCCAATCAGGATTTCCAGCGCCCGCATTACCTGGTTGTCGTTCTGCAGGGTCTCCAGCTTCAGCGGTCCGACCCTTGATTCCGCTTCCTTCATCTTTGTTTTCGGGTCCTGCTCCTGCGCGCCTTGAGGCTTCTTCGCATCGGTTTTTTCAGACTCGCCCTCGGCCTCCAGGTGGTTTTCCAAATCCTTTTCCTTCACCAAAGCCTCATCCTGGGGGCTGGATTCGCTGCCATCCAGGCGCTTAGGTTTGAGCACGATGTCGGGTTCGATGCCCTTGGCCTGGATCGAACGGCCGTTGGGGGTGTAGTAGCGCGCGATGGTGAGTTTCAAGCCCGAGCCGTCGCGCAGGTTCTCGACGGTCTGGACCGAGCCCTTGCCGAACGTGGTCGTCCCGAGTACCAACGCACGCTTGTGGTCCTGGAGGGCTCCGGCCACAATTTCGGAGGCGCTTGCTGTTCCGCCGTTGATCAACACTACAATCGGGTAGGTGCGCTGGATCGCAGACGGGGTGGCGTTGAAGGTTTTAGAATTCTTCTTGTCTCGACCTTTCATCGATACGATCTGGCCTTTGTCCAAGAACACATCGGAGATGGTGATGGCCTGATTGAGCAGACCGCCGCCGTTGTTGCGCAGATCCAGCACCAGGCCTTTCAGCGGGGCGTCAGCGGCCTCGATTTTTTCCAACGCCCTTTCAAATTCCTGGGTGGTGGTTCCGGTGAAATTGGAGATCCGCACATAACCGTAACCGGGCTTAAGCGGAATGTATTTGACGCTTTGAATCGGGATTTCGTCGCGCAGGAGTTCAAAATCGATGGGTTTCTTGAATCCCTCGCGCATGATGGTGACGACCACCTTGGAGCCCTTGGGACCGCGCATCATGCGCACGGCTTCTCGCAGGTCCTTAGTCAGCTGGCCATCGACCTTGATAATCCGGTCTCCGGATTCGATTCCAGCCCGGTGCGCCGGGGTGTCTTCGATCGGTGAAATAACTGTTACAAAGCCGTTCTGCATGGTGATATGAATCCCGATGCCGGTGAACTTGCCCTTCGTGTCGATCTGCAAGTCCTCGAATGCGTCGGGCGGAAGCAGCGAGGAGTGCGGATCGAGGCCCTGGGCCATGCCCTGGATGGCCTTGTGTATAAGGTCCTTGGCGTCGACCTCGTCCACATATTCCTTCTGGATCAGCTCGATGACGTCCGATAGCAGCTTCAGCCCCTCATAGAGGTCTTCTTTGCCGGCCGAATTGGCGCGTTGGAAGCCCGTGCTCATCATCCAGACGACGACGGCCGTCAACATGATGATCCACAGTTTCACGGGCCGATGGTGTTTGCCAAACATGCATTTGCTCCTTCAGTTGAGATTGGATCCGGGTTTGCGCATCTTGGCAATTGGCTGTCGCTCCCGGTCAGCTAATTTCAACAAGATTTGATTCGCTGCCTTATCCCCGCTTCAACCACTCCAATGGATCAAGGGGTCGGTCGTAATGGCGGATTTCAAAATAAAGACCCGTTGCGCCCATGGCGCCGGAGTCTCCCACGGTGGCGATGACATCGCCAGCTTCCACCCGATTGTCCACGGATTTGAAGACGTCTTCCAGGTGGGCGTAAACGGTGTAGTAGTGATCCCCGTGATCGATCACGACGATGTTGCCATATGCCCTGAACCAGCTGGCATAAAGGACGGTACCGGCATGCACGGCTCGCACCGGTTCGCCTCTTTCAGCCGCTATATCCACCCCGTTGCGAAACGCCTGAATGTTCAACCGCGGGAGCCGGTAAGGTCCATAGGTATTTTGGATTCTACCTTTAACCGGAAATATAAGCAAGCCTTTCGCCGCCGCCAGGGGTTTGGAGGACACCGGCCTTCGCAAGGCCCTATCCTCGGACTGCTGGCTTAGGCCCTGAATCTCCCTTTCCAATTCCTGGGCGGCCTCCTTCAAGGCCTCGATGGCAGCCCGCTGAATCTCCTGCCGGTCTCGGATGCGTGCCAGCAGGACTTCGCGCCGGGACCGCTCGCGGTTCACGGCCGCCGCTTGCCGCTCGGACTCGGCGATCCGTATGCGCTTGTCATCTTGATGGCGGATCAGTTGCCCTTGAAGTTCCTGCAGATCAGCATACTGGACCGCCATGGTTTGCCGGGTGCGTTCGTCGTGATCCAGGATGCGCTCCAGGGCGGTTTTGCGCTTCAGCACCTCGCCGACGGAATCGGCCGAAGCCAGCAGATTGAGCGTGCCGATGCGGCTGATCTTGTAAAGCGCGACGAGCCGGCGAGAAAGGTATGTTTCCAGGGTGCGTATCCGTCGAGCCAGGTCTTCCATGGCCGTCCGGGTGCTGTCGATTTTCTGATCCAGCTCTTCCAATTCCGCGTCGAGGGCGGCGGAAAGACGCTTGTGGCGCTGAAGCATCTGGTTCGTTCGGTCCAAGGCGGTCAGGATATCTTCCCGCTGGCGCACAATCCGCTCCAGATCGGTTTCCTGCTCCCGAAGGTTGAGCTGCAAGGCATCGGCTTCCTCCCGTAAACGGTCCGCGGTTACCACCGGTGCCTCGTCAGATCGCGGCTGCCCTCCGATCGAATGAGATGTTGCAGCGATCCCTATGGCGAGGGCCACTACCGGTAAAAGACGCCACCCGGTGGTCGCCAAGATGTGAATCTGAAATCGGGCCCCTGAGAAATCCATCATAATTTCAAAAATTGTTTCAGAGCCACGTAGCACCCCAACCAACCCACCAGCATGCTGGCCATCGTGATGAGTGCCATCTGTTCAAGCGACAGAAACCGGAGGGTGACCACTCCAGCCAGGCCATTCTGGTCGATGCGCACGGCCAGAGCGCTGAACGCCGCAAACAAAATGGCGATCCCCCCGACCGCGCCGATTAATCCCTGGAGCAGGCCTTCGATGAGAAACGGGGCTTGAATGAATCGTTCGGTGGCGCCCACTAAACGCATGATCTCCACTTCATCCTGCCGCGAATAAATCACCAGGCGTGTGGTGTTGGCCACGATGGCGATCGCCGCTACCAGGAGGAGCCCCAATAATGCCAGCCCCAGGGTCTGAAAGAGGTGCGCGACCCGACGCACGGCCACTATCCATTGCCGGCCATACTCGACGTCTTCAACCTCGGCCAGCGATCTGACGCGGCCGGCAACGGCCTCGATTTGTTCCCAGCTATCGTTTGAGGGCTTCAACTGGATTTCGAAGGCGTCGGGCAACGGGTTTTCCAGAAGATTTTCAAACAGTGACGCCGGGTGCTCCATCCGTGCCTTGAGATCATGCAAGGCTTCGTCGCGCGGTATAAACTGCGCTTTATGGACCCCCTCGATGGATTCAATTGAATGCCGGAGGGCCGGCGCTGCGCCGCCGGCGGCAGGTCGGAGATACGCCATGATGCGGGTGCCTTGCTGCCAAGCGCTCATCCAATCGCCCGCATTCAAGAAAACAAGCACCGCCGCGCTGACGATCATGACCGTCAGCGCGATGGTCATGATCGTGACCGCGTTGACGAAGCGGTTGGCAAGGGTGTCTTCCAGTGCCCGTCTAAAGTGCCGTGCGATCATGATGTTTTTCGACCCGTTCGAAAGCCGCCAGCCGGCCTTGCTTCAGGTGGAAGATGCGGCCGCCCAGGCGCTGGATGAACGCCTTGTCATGGGTGGCAATAAGGACCGTCGCGCCGCGGATGAAAGCAACGTGCAGCAGGTCCATCACTGCCTGCGCCGATGCCTCATCTAAATTGCCCGTCGGTTCGTCAGCCAGAATAATCTTGGGGTCGCCGACAACCGCCCGGGCTACGGCGACGCGCTGCTGTTCACCGCCGGAAAGCCGGATCGGCAGCGTGCCGGCATGATGGTCCATACCCACCATGCGCAGCACGTTGAGCACTCTTCTGGGAATCAGCGCCCGCCGATGACCGGCTGCCTCCAGAACCAGGGCGACGTTCTCGAAAACGCTGCGGCCGGGGATCAATTTGTAGTCCTGGAAGATGACGCCGAACTTGCGACGCAGCAGCGGCAGGCCCGTGCGCGCGATATCGCCCAGCCGAGACCCGTCGATGGCAATTTCACCGCTGGAGGGGCGTGCTTCCGCGTAGAGCAGCCTGAGAAGGGTGGTTTTGCCGGCCCCACTCGGACCGCAGATGAACGCCAGCTCATTCTTGAAGATCTCGAAATTCAGGTCGGTTAGCGCTTGGTAAGGGCCGTAAGCGTGATGCACGTGGGACAGACGGATGATCGCAGGTCTGTCTTCGCGATCCGTCATTCGAAGGATTCCCGACCCAACGCCCGCATGAGGACGGCATGGGCGATTTTGAAGTCATACAGGGCGTTGAAATAGTTGGTCAGGGTTTGGGTGAGCAGAGTCTGAGCGACCAGCACGTCGGTCTGCGTGGCCACTTGTTCCTTGTATTGTTCTTCAGTGATCCTGAGGTTCTCTTTGGCTTGCTCAACCGCTTTTTCGATGGTGACGATGTTTTGTTCAGCCTCCTTGGTGCGCAGGTAGGACTGTTTCACTTCCAGGTTGATGCTGTCCAGCACTTCGGCTTTGCGATACTTGGACTGAGACAGGCGCGCCAGTTTCTCCTTGCGGCCGTATCCGGTCCGGCCCCATTGCCAGAAATCCCATGAAGCCGTAGCCTGCACGTTCCAGCCGGCCGAATCGCTGATGCCTTCGCCGCCATGTGCATCCCAATCATCTCCGGTCCGAGCGTACGTTCCCGTCAGGTTGACGGAAGGAAAATAGTCCTTTTCGGTCAGCTTCACCTGTTTTTCGGCGAGCTCGATGTCCAAGTCCGCCACCTGGATTTCAAGACGATTCTTCTGAGCGGCGTCGAGGCAGCTGTCCAAGTTCTCCTGAAAACTGATATATTCCATCTCATCCACGAGCAAGACCGGCATGTTGACCGGCCGGCGCAGGACCGTGTTGAACTGCGCGCGGGCGATTTCCAGGTTGTTCTGGGCAATGGTCAGCTGTTGTTTGGCGTTGGCGAGCTGAACCTGGCTTTGCAGCAGATCGTTCAGAGGGCTCAACCCGACCTTATAGAAATTTTCGGAAACCTCCTTCTGGGAGGCGATCGAAGCTACCGTCTGATGAGCGACGTCCTGCAGCTTTTGAGCCTTGAGTACGGAGAAAAAAGCGTTTTGGGCGTCCAGGATGACGTTCTGGCGAGTCAGCTTGGCAGAAACCTCCGCTCGATCCAACCCCAGCTCCGCCAGTTTGTACTCGTTGATCAGGCCGAATCCCGTAAAAACCGGTTGGGTGAACGTGGTCGCAAATGTGTACTGATCCTGTGGGGATGCCACGATGTCGCGCCCGGAGAGCAAACTCGGCGACGTCCTTTCCTCATTGCGATGGATGTAAGTATAGCTCGTGCCCAAGGTCGGTAGAAATTGGGTTATGCTCGAGTGCCGGACGGCTTCCGCCGCGTGGATCTCCTCCTGGGAGCGTTTGATGCCGAGATTAGCCTTGAGCGCCGATTCGATCGCATCCCTGAGATCAAGGGCTTCTTTGCTGCTTTGTGCAGCGACGGCATGCGGCAGGAATAGAAGAACGAAAAGAGCGCAAGCCCATTTGAAATGGAATCGGTTATGCTGGATGGTCATGATACCCTTTCGCAACACGTTTGACCCACTGTTGAAAAATGATGTTCGGGGCTTCAAAGGGCGTCGCACGATCATTTGGAATAGTCGAATTGGATTTCGGCTGTGCTTTTTCAGAACCGGTCGCTGGGTTTGAATTGACCCGCCTGCACGAACCTGCTACATAACCTCCGAGTTCAGGGAGGGCCGACCCCGGTTTTCTTTGCTCAAAGCCTCCACCTCAATCCCGTCAACCAGGGCTTCTTCCAAATGGGTGGAGGCTTTTTATATCCATAAAGGGTCAGAGGGGTCAAGGGTATGAAGCAGGAACTGATTGACATGCTCTGCCGGAAGTCGTTTCAATACAGCCAGCAACCGGCCTTTAAACTGGTATCCGGGCAGATGAGTCATTTCTACGTGAACTGCAAACCGACAACGCTCAGCCCGCGGGGGATGTTCCTTGTCGGCCACTTGCTGTTCGAGCGCTTACAGGGTGCGGAGGTGACGGCCGTCGGCGGCCTGACTTTCGGCGCCGATCCGGTCGCGTTCGCGGCAACCTTTGCTTCCGAAATCAACGGAAGCCCGATCAAGGCATTCTCCATCCGCAAAACCCAAAAGGACCACGGCATCGTGAGGTGGGTCGAAGGCGATGTCCAAAAAGGGGAGCGGGTTGCCATTGTCGACGACGTGGCCACCACCGGCGGCTCGACCATCACAGCCGTCGAACGTGCGCGCACCGAAGGACTCGAGGTGGTCAAGGCGGTGGTTCTTGTCGATCGCCAGGAAGGAGGTTTGGACAACATCCGCAAGCATGTGGGAGACGCGGGCGCCATCATCACGCGGGATGAATTGCTGGAACGCTGGCGCCAGATCCGTAACGATTAAGTACAACGATTAAGTCCCGAGAACGGTGCGGTTCATCGCACGCGTAAAACAAGGCGGCCTTTTAGCAGCCATCAGGAGCCGTTGGCCGAACCCCCGGGAATAAAGGTCGCACAGGCGTCGTCGGATTCCCAAGCGCTGACCCGGCTCACGCGAACGCCAGGAGCGTCAAGCGTTTGCTGCAGCTGGCCGGCCACGAAAGCCGCAATGCGTTCGGAGGAGGGCTGACATTCCGCAAAGATCGGAAGCTCGTTCAGGAATTGATGATCCAACCGGCCGATAATATCCCTTACGAGCACCTTGATTTCCCCGAAATCCATCAACACCCCAGCCGTATTGAGCCGATCTCCCTTTAGAACTACTTCGATCTTCCAGTTGTGTCCGTGCATGTTTTCACACTTGGCCCCGACCATGGTCAGGCGATGGGCGGCCGCAAAGCGCGTGATAACCTTCAGCTCGTACATTTTTCCCCCCATGCGTTGCCAGAACCGCCCTGCCCTGGAATTAGTCTTGCTCTAAATCCGCCTCCCCTCTGAAATGGATTTGAGGAAAAACTAATTGGCTGAGCTCCCCTTGAGCATGCTCTTTAGTTTATTGGAGAATTTGCCTTTTTCCAGTTTGGCGAATTCGCGCAGCAGGTCCTCCTGCTTTTTGGACAGATTGGTAGGGGTTTTGACCAGCACCTGAATGATTTGGTCGCCTCTCTTGCGGGTCCGCAGGGATGGAATTCCTTCCCCACGAAAATAAAGAACATCTCCGGGTTGGGTTCCCTTTGGGATGTCCAAATTCTTGGACCCCTCCAGCGTCGGCACGGAAACTTTGTCGCCCAAGGCCGCTTGAATGAAAGAGATGCTGATTTGGCATATCAAATCGTTATCGCGGCGCTCGAAAAACTCGTGGGGCTGAACATGAATGAACACATAGAGATCGCCCGGCGGACCTCCAAAGCTGCCGGCTTCCCCCTCGCCGGTCAGCCGCAGGCGTGATCCGTTGTCCACGCCAGCCGGGATCTTTACTGATACGCGCTTGCTAACCTGAAGCTGCCCGTTGCCCTGACATTTAAGGCAGGGTCGGGTGATCATCTGGCCATGGCCGCGACAGACGTGGCAGGTGGTGCGTACCGTGAAAAATCCCTGGCTTCGGGAAACCTGGCCTGAACCGCCGCATTGGCGGCAAGTTTCAGGGCGGTGGCCCACTTCGCATCCGTTTCCACCGCAGGCTTCACAAGCTTCTGTTTTAGCCACATCGATCGCGGTTTCGGTCCCGAAGGCGGCATCCATGAATTTAAGTGTGAGGTCATAGCGCAGGTCGGCGCCGCGTTGTGCCCGGGACCGGGATCGGCCGCGCGAGCCAAATCCAAAAAAATCCTCAAAAATGTCGCCGAAGCTTGAAAAAATGTCTTCAAACCCGCCGAATCCGGAAAATCCCGATCCTTCGAGCCCGGCATGGCCGAACTGATCGTAAAGACTGCGCTTTTCACGATCCCTGAGGACCTCGTAGGCCTCGGCCGCTTCCTTGAATTGCTCTTCGGCGTTTTTGTCTCCGGGGTTGCGGTCGGGATGGTACTTAAGGGCCAGCTTACGGTATGCGGATTTAAGCTCGTCGTCTGTGGCCTTGCGGTTGACGCCCAGGATCTCGTAGTAATCCCGTTTGTTGCTCATATTCTTTTGCAGTCACTCGCTGGTTTAGGTTCATGATGGCGCCCCCGGGGCGTTTCAGCGGCATATCGGCAGGTTTCGCCAAACAATAATGCAGGCATGCCGGAAGTCAATTTGCTCCGGCCGTCGTTTCCAACCGGCAGCCGGAGCCGACATAGAACACCAGCGTGCATATGAGCATGACTGCCGATCCCATCGGGAACACGACCCCCAAGCTGACCAGATCCATTGCCAGGCCGGCAGAAATTGCGCCCGCCATCATCCCCGAGCTATGGGCAACGGTCAGGATTGCCATGACCGATCCCATGCAGTTCATACGGCCGCCTTTTTGCACCGCCAGGGCCATGTGGGCGGCCATGCAAATACCGCCGCCGATCCCGAAAAGAGCATTAACGGCGGCCAGACCGGTATAGCCACGAGCCCATTCGATTGCCGCCAGGCCGATACAAGCGACGCCTCCTCCCAGCCCGATCAACTTGCGCTTGTCGAGCCGGTCAGCGACCATGCCCATGGGGATCTGAGTGAACCCGCTGAGGAGTACCCCCAGCATGAGGATGGATCCGATGGCCGCGCCAGAAAGGTTGTGTTCGGCATCAGCCAGAACCGGTAAAAAACCCCATATGCTGCCGATTCCGAAAGTATATCCGAATCGAAAAATGAAAAGGCCGATGATCTCGCGGTCTGAAATCAGGCGTTTCCATGAATCGACCGGTTTGGGCGCACGGATGATCCGTTCGGCGGCTGGGGGGGGCAAGAAACCCTGTGCCAGAAGCCCCCCGACGAGCGATAGAAGACCCATGGCCATAAAGGCGGCCGAAAGTCCCCAGGCGTCCTGGACGGCGCCTCCGATTACCGGTCCGAAACCGAGGCCGAGAAACAACGCAAGGTTGAAGCATCCTAAAGTCACCCCCTCTCGTCCGCGAGGGGCGATATCTCCCACATAGGCTTGAATGACCGGCATGAGGGCGGCCGATGCGATTCCCTGGAAAAACCGGATGACAATCAGGCTGGTGACGTCGGAGAAAAACAGGAAAAGCGCCGCAATCAACGCATAGGCCAGCAGTCCGATAACGATCAGTGGCTTGCGGCCCTTGCGGTCGGACCAGCGGCCGAAATAGGGCGGAAAAATCGTGCGGGAAATGGAAAAAGATCCGAATATCAACCCGATGGCAAATCCGCTAGCGCCGGAGTGGTGAGCGTAAACCGGCAGCAGAGGAACCACGATTCCCACGCCGGTCACCGTGATGAAAATGGAGAAAAACAGAGTGCCGAATATTTTCTTGTCTACGCGATCCACAGTAGCGGCCCACCCTAGCAGGCGCGGCGCGGCATCTTCCTTCGGCGCAACGGGGCGCTGCAATTGCGGTCGGCCGCCGGACCGCTCATGCCGCACCGATCTCGATAATTTCGCCTGTGCTATGGGTGTTGTAGCCTCCCAAGCCATCCACTCGGCGTTTGAAATCGGTCGATGTGATGATGCCGAGCAACGTCTGAATAAACTCGGATGCGAAGTACTCGGCCGGGATGACCAAGTCGTATTTTTCGGTAACCACCGGAACAAAATCCAGATCCAGCGCCTTGGCAGCGGCAAAAATGCCCAGCCCGGCATCCGCACTGCCGCTCAAAATCGCAACAGCCACCGACATGTGGGTAAACTCCTCGGTGTTATAGCCTTTGATCGCCGCCGGCTCGACCCCAAGCTGCCGGATGCGATAGTCCAAAAGAATCCGCGTGCCGGAACCGGCCTGACGGTTGATGAAGGTTACGTCCGGGCGGGTCAGGTCTTGCACGTCCCGGATGCCCTTGGGATTGCCGCGCGGTACGATCAAACCATTGTCGCGGTAGACCAGATTGACCAGCTTGATGGGCCGTCCGGGAAGGTATTTTCGGATGTAGGCGACATTGTAGGTTCCATCCTCGGGGTCCAGCAGGTGCGCTCCGGCCAAGTGGCAGGCGCCGCGCTTGATCGCCATTAATCCGCCCATGCTGCCGACGTGGCTCGACGAGAGAGTCAGGCCGGTTTGGGCGGCTTTCAGTTGGTCGGCCAACACGTCCAATGTGTTGTCGTGGCTGCCGACGATGACGATCGTCCGGCGCAGCTCCGAAACCGGCCTCAGAAGCTCGGCGGTTACCAGCGCATTTTCCTTGATGCCTTCGGTGTCGGCGGGGATGCGGACAATGCCGTCCGCCTCGGTGATCGAAGTGATCGAGCCGGCTCCACGGGGTAGGGGCGTGGCTACGATACGACCGCCCACGTCACCGAGTTTGACGCGCACGAATTCCTCCAGTCCAAGCTTGGAGGCCATCTTGCGCGTAGGCGTCACCATAACCGTCTCGCGCGGCGCCTCGGGTTGTTTGAGAAATGCGGCCAGCATCAGCCGCACCAGCTGCTCGAAAACGATGATGGCCGAAACCGGGTAACCGGGAATGCCGAATACGGGGGTTTCGCGCACCACGCCGACCACTGCCGGTTTTCCGGGCATGATGGTAACGCCATGGGTCAGAACCTCTCCGAGATCCTCAATGACGGCACGGGCAAAGTCTTCCGCCCCCGCCGAGGACCCGCCCAGAATCAGCACGCAGTCGCAGCCGTCGCCGGCAGCTTTTTCTACGGCCGCTTTTATTCTATCGACATCGTCTGAAACCATCCTGCTACGGGTATAAATTCCGCCGCTGTCCTCTACGAGCTGGCCCAGGACGAAAGAATTGGTTTCGAGCACCTGGCCCGGCCGGACATCCGCCAGCGGGGTGGTGCGCCAGTCCACCAGCTCCGAGCCGGTGGGGATGATCAGCACCCGAGGCTTTCGCAGCACCGATACGCGGACAACCCCGCCGGTCAGCAGCGCACCCAGGCAATACGGCGTGATCCGATGATGCCGCGGGAACAGCAGCTCGGTGGCGACGATATCCTCGCCGATTTTGCGCACATGCTGCCACGGAAAAACCGGGGCCTCGATGACGATGCGCCGCTCGCTCTGCACCTGAACGTTTTCGATCATGATCACCGCATCGGTGCCTTCCGGCAGGACATTGCCGGTGTTGACGAAGAAAGCATTGCGGCCGGGCACCAGCTCCCTCGGGTGGCTTTCGCTGGCACCGTAAGTGTTCTCAGCCTTAACAGCTACTCCATCCATGGCAGCCGCATGGTAGTTGGGCGCGGAAATAGCCGCGTAGACGGGCGAGGCCAGCACGCGGCCAACCGCCTCCGGTACCGGAACAGACTCGGGCGGCAGCCGTCGCAGCGGCGCTAAGCGGTCGCGAACGATCCGCCGAGCTTCATCCAGACTCTTCATTTTCAAATAAACATTACGGGGCATGGCGCTAAAGAAGATAATGGCGTTTAAAGGTTAAAATTTAAACCCTCCTTAGAACAATATCACCTCCACCCGGGTCCCCTCCTCCAGCCCTTCGATATTCTTGCCGATCTCTATGATGCCATCCGCATGGACCATAGTGTTGAGCAGCCCCGATTTACCCAAGACAGGCTCGGCCCACAGCTCGGCGCCGTCTCGCATGAGCCGTACGCGGATGAAGTCCGTGCGCCCCTGGACCGAGGCCACGTTACGGCTCAGCCGGGCGGGAATTAGGACATCGGCCGCGCAAGGGTCGCTCCGGCCGCCGATCTGCCGTAGAAAAGGTCTCGTAATCCGGGCAAAGACGATCATCGCCGATACGACGTGGCCGGGCAGACCCCAGAATGCCTTGTGGCCGACCCGGGCTAAGATGGTCGGCTTCCCGGGGCTGATGGCGATCCCGTGCACCAGGATCTCCGCATCGGCAAATGCGGAGACCGCTTCCACCGTGTAATCCCGAACTCCGACCGAGCTGCCTCCGGAAATAAGCACCATGTCGCAGCAATCCATGGCCAGGGCGCAAGCTGCGTGAAGCGAGGGAAAGTCGTCTTTGATGATGCCGAACCTTTTTGAAACCGCACCGGTTTCAGCCACCAGACCGGCCAGAGTGTAACTGTTGACATCCCTCACCTGGGCCGGGGCGGGAACGGTGTCGATCGATACGAGCTCGTCGCCGGTGGAGATGATTCCCACCACCGGCCGGCGATACACCCGGACCTGAGTTCGGCCGAAGGCAGCCAGAACGCCCATGTCTTGGGGCCGCAGATGCCGGCCGCGGGCGGCAATCCGTGCGCCTCGCTCGAAATCCTCACCGGCCGCAATGAGATTTTGGCCGGGAGCCACGCTGCGGAACACTTCGATGGCGGTGTCGTCCAGCGTCTCGGCGTGCTCGATCATCACGACGCTGTCGGCTCCAGGCGGCAGCATGCCGCCGGTTGCGATGCGAACCGCCTCGCCGGATGAGACCGGCATCGCCGCGGCTTCGCCCATCGCGACGGCGCCGATGAGCTGGAAGAAAGCCGGGCTGGACTCGCTGGCACCGAATGTCGAGGCGGCACGCAGGGCGTAGCCGTCGACCGTGGAACGTGCGAAGTCCGGAAGATTTTCAGCGGCGAATACGTCCTCGGCCAGAACCCGGCCGCCGGCCGCCTCCAAGCCTACCGGCTCAATCTCGACCGGCTGAAACTGCGAGAGGAGGTCGAGTACCTGTCCGATGTCCAAGACTTTAAAGAATTCTTTCACCCCAAATCATCCGCGTAGATTCATAGTGTCTGGAAACCGATTGAAGCAAAGCCCATGAGCTGTTTAACATAAAAAGCATCGTCACTCAAAGTCAATCTATAAGCTTGCAAAATCGCGAAACCCGGCTATAATCTGGCAAAATCGCGTTCGGTATGGGCACAAGCAGCCACCCCCGAACCTGAAAGAAAAAAGGTGATAGAAGATTTATGGTGGATGAGTTCGAAACACCTGTGGAAAGCCCGCGCGCGCCTCGCCCGGAGTTCTTGACCGCGACACGGTTTGATTTCTTCAATCTGCCGCCGGAGGTATTGAAAGGGCTCGCGGAGGGCGGGTTTGAATGCTGCACCCCCATCCAAGCCGAAGCCCTGCCGGTGCTTTTACGCGGCCGCGACGTTGCCGGACAAGCCCACACGGGGACCGGTAAGACGGCTGCGTTCCTGGTGACCGTCATCAGCCGGCTCCTCGGCATGCCGAACCGCAAGACCGGCCTGCCCCAGGCCATTATCATGGCGCCCACCCGTGAGTTGTCTCGTCAGATTTTTGAAGAAGCCATGGTGCTCAGCCGGCATACGGATATTACCCTGCTCGAGGTGGTCGGCGGCATCGACTACAAGGAACAGGCCGAGGGGCTTCAGAAAGGAACGGACATCGTCATCGGTACTCCGGGCCGGATTATCGATTACTTCAAACAGGGGATCCTCAAGACCAAGGACATCAAGTTTTTGGTCATCGACGAAGCCGACCGGCTGCTCGATCTCGGTTTCGAAAAAGACATGCGCTTCATTCTCCGCAAACTGCCGCACTACGAAAAGCGTCAATCCATGCTCTTCTCGGCGACCCTTTCCTATCGGGTGCTGGAGCTGACCTATGAGTTCATGAACCTGCCCGAATTCATTTCCGTGATACCGGACAAGGTGACCGTCGCGGGAATCGAGCAGCGTCTGTTTCACGTGGGGAGCGACCGGAAATTTCAGCTCCTGCTGGGCCTTCTTCAACGCGAGGAGCTCACGCGCATGTTGATTTTCGTCAACATGAAGGTCGCCGTGGAGCGGCTGACGCGGCGGCTGAAGGCCAACGGATTTCCAGCCGAAGGCATCACGGGAGATCTGCCGCAGCAGAAGCGCTTCAAGCTCATGGAACGTTTCAAGAACGGGCAGATCAAGATCTTGGTCGCCACTGACGTGGCCTCGCGTGGCATCCACGTGGAAGATATCAGCCATGTGGTCAACTACGATATCCCCCAGGATGCCGAGAATTACGTCCACCGCATCGGCCGCACGGCGCGGGCCGGGAAGACCGGAAAGGCTATTTCGCTGGCGTGCGAGGAGTATGTTCTTCATCTGGAACCGGTAGAGGCCCTGCTGGGTTACAAGATCCCGGTGGTTTGGGCCGAGGAAGACTGGTATGGAGAGGACCGCTCCCGGGCCGAAGACCATTCGCAGGTCGATCGACGCGAGCGGAAAAACGGCCGCCGTGGACGGGGTCGCGACCGCGACCGCGAGCCGAGGCGGGCCAAACCCGATGCGGCATCGGCCCAGCCGAAAGTCAAGCGCGTTCCGGGCGCATTCTTTGGTTTTGGTCCTGAGTCGGAAGAACCCGTCTCGGGGGAACCTGTCGTTGCTGCCGTTGAAGCCGATGTCGAAGTCTCTTCGGAGGGGGCGGTCGAACCACCGGCCGCCATGGCCGACGAAATCGAAAAAGCCGAAAAGCCCAAGAAACGCCGCCGGCGCCGACGCAAAAAACGGAATGCCTCTCCCGAATCCGACGTTACGCCATCCCCAGCGGCAACGCCCGCTGAGGCCTCGGGCATCGATGACCCGGTGGAACCCACTGCGTAGCTTTCGCCCAGGTCCCACGCGCTTAGTTTGAGCGCCACCTCCCGCAATGATCGCCGCCGGCCGAAGGGGGTCATTGACTCGATCGAATCAATTCCTTAAATTGGCGACCATGGGACATGTCTTTGATTTTCAAGAAGCCGTTGCGTATGAGAAGTGGATGAAAAAACCGGAGAACGAACTGGTTTTTAAGATGGAGATCCAGCTCATGCGCGACATGCTTCAGGCTCGCCCCGGGGAGTCGATCCTTGAGATCGGATGCGGTGCCGGATTCTGCCTTCCGGCCTTTCTGGACATGGAGTTGAAAGTGACGGGCATCGATCCGTCAACCTACATGCTCGACATGGCACTGAGCAGGGTCGGCAACCGCGTCCACCTTTACCGCGGGTTTGCCGAAGATCTGCCCTTCGGAGACAACTCCTTCAATCACGCTTGCCTGTTCACCACCCTGGAATTCGTAGCCGATGCCAAGAAAGCGCTTGCGGAAGCCTGTCGGGTGGCGAAGGACCGTTTGTTCATCGGCGTACTGAACCGTTATGCAATCAAGGGCGTCGAACGGCGGGTGCGAGGCATGTTCACACCCTCGATTTACAATCACGCCCGGTTCTTCGGCATCTGGGAGCTCAAGCACATGCTCTATGATCTGGTGGGTCATGTGCCGATTTCCTGGCGGACCGTGTGCCAGCTTCCGCTTCCATCCGGCAAGTTCGCATCCAGCTTCGAGCAGCCCTTTCTTCAGCGCTGTCCCTTCGGCGCCTTTGCCGGAATGGTCGTCGTCTTGATTCCGCGGTTTCGGACGCGCCCGCTCACCGTCCCCTATCAGCCCAGCCGCGCGCCGGAAGAAGTGCCGGGATGACGGCGGCGGATGAGGCCAGAACGGTTCGTCCGTTCAACGCCGTCAACTTCTGATCTCTTTCGTTTGGGGGTGGACGATCATGAAAGCGCTTCTCTTCGAAACCCTCGAAGACCACCAGGTGAGGTGTGCGCTCTGCAGCCACCGTTGCGTTATCGCAGATGGCAAGCGCGGGATCTGCCAGGTGCGCAAAAATACGGGTGGCGTCCTGCATTCGCTGGTCTACGGGCGGCTGATCGCGCAGCACATCGACCCCATCGAAAAAAAGCCACTGTACCACTTTCTGCCGGGGAGCTTATCGTACTCGATCGCTACCGTCGGGTGCAATTTTCGCTGCCGGTTCTGCCAGAATGCCGATATCGCCCAACTGCCGGTCGATCACAGCGGGACCATCATCGGCGACCCCGTCGAACCCGAACAGGTCGTGAAGGCCGCCGAAAGAGCCGGTTGCCGCAGCATATCCTACACCTACACCGAGCCGACCGTCTTCTTCGAGTTCGCCCTGGAAACCGCGCAGATCGCCCACTCGAAGGGCATCCGCAACGTGTTTGTCACCAACGGCTACATGACGGCCGAAGCCCTTGAAATGATCGCCCCGGTCTTGGACGCCGCCAATGTCGATCTGAAAGCCTTCACCCAGAGCTATTACAAGGACCTCTGCAACGCGAAGCTGGAGCACGTTCAGGCGACGCTCCGGAACATGAAGTCCAAAGGAGTGTTCGTTGAAGTGACGACCCTGGTCGTTCCGGGTCTGAATGATGCCCCCGAGGAGTTGCATGCCCTGGCCGCGTTCCTGGTGAACGACCTGGGACCGAATACTCCCTGGCACATCAGCCGCTTCCATCCTACTTACCGGCTGACGGATCGCCCGCCCACTCCGGTTCATACCTTGCGGGCCTCCCGGGAGATCGGGCTGGCGGCCGGGCTCAAATACGTTTACACGGGCAATATTCCCGACGACACCGGAGAAAATACGTTTTGCCCGGCCTGCGGTGCCACGCTCATCGAGCGCTGGGGGTTTCAGGTGGGCAAGGTCAATATGAAAGAGGGCCGCTGCGGCGCCTGCGGCGCGGTGATTGAGGGGGTATGGAGTTAACCAGGTTCAAAGTTCATAGCTTTCCGCTTTGACCGGTTCTTATTTTTTGCACCGCCAGCAGCGAAATGACGCCCATGGCCGCACCCGCGAAGAAGGGGATGCGATAGTCGATCACCCAGAGCATCCCGCCGATCGCCGGCAGGAACACGGCCGCGAGGTGATTGATGGTGAAACCGACGGCCATGCTCGGGGCGATGTCTTGGGGATCCCCCACCTTCTGGAAATAGGTTCGGATGGCGATGGCAAAGGTGAAGAAGATCTGGTCCAGTATATAGATGATGGCCACCAGCAGCTTGGAGTCCGTGGTGGCGTAGGCGGTGAAAATGAAGATCACACTGATATATTCCAGTGACAGGACCTTGCGTTCGCCGAAGCGGATGATGCTTTTGCCCACGATGGGGCTCAAGAAATAATTGATGCTGTTGTTGATGACAAAAAGAATCGTCACCTCCTGGACCGAATAGTTGAACTTCTGGACGAGCAGCAGCACCGAAAAGGCGATGAAGATCTGGCGCCGGGCTCCGGCCATGAAGGTGAGGAAATAAAAAAGCCAGTAGCGTTTCCGAAGGATCATTTGTTTGCGCTGGGGCAGCGCTTCGGGATTCGACGGGTCGCGGGTGAAGGCCCAAAGCCCGGCAGATGCAATCAGCCCGCCGACGATCAGATATACCTGGCTGAAGCTGATGAAAGACATCATCAGCCAGATCAGGAGCCCGATGCCGATGCTGGTGGCGGCCGCCAGGCTGGCGAGCCGGCCGAACACCCAGGGCGATTCGTGCTTTTTGAAATATTGAAGAGTTAGGGACATGTTGGTGGTTTCATAATAATGAAATCCAAAGCTGCTGGCGAGAGTCGTCAGGGCGATCCCCGCATATGAGGGAAAGAACCCGGTGGCAGCCAGGCCGATGCCCAATACGAGAATGGATACGGCGGAGAGACGGTGCTCGGGGATGAAACGGATGACAAAGACCGCCAGGAGCGCCAGGAAACCCGGGATTTCACGAATGGACTGGATCATCCCCACGTGGTACCCGCCCAGCTTGGCGATGTCGACGGCGAAATTGTTGAAAAGAGTGGTCCAGGTCTGAAGACCGACCGTGGAGCTGATGGTCAGCACCACGAGGTAGGCAAACATCGGGTTGCGTTTTATCGATTCGGTTTCAAGCATGGGGATTTAATGAAGTAGCGTTTGGCTGCACCCAGCGCGGCTCTAACTCTCCGTGTTCAGGTCTGTAAACAATAGTAATAAACAATAATTTAATATGGTTAAACAATTATTCAACCTCAGTCTGAATTTGTAGTTCAAATTTTTGAACTTCCGCTTTTATTAAAAAATACTATTAAAAACAATACCTTTTTTATTGGCAGCGATATTTGCCGTTTATAATCATGAACGTGAACATCCCGGAAGGAAAGGGATGGATAAGCTGCATGAGTCAATCGAGCCGTCCGTCTATATAATTTTATATAATTATATTAACGTATTATGTTTTTTTATGGTAAAAGGAATGATAAAATCAGATATTGGCAAAAAGATTGCATGATGAACATGCAAAGCCTAATAATTTCTTCATCTGTTCTCCTCCTTAACGGCTAATTGGATGGTCCAATTAGCCGTTAAAATTTTGTGCCTGCCACAACCTTCCACCGTCACCGGCGGGTATGCATGGTTTTTTACCTTCGGGTCTGCGAGATGATAGCTCCGTGTGCCCAGGCCGGTTTTTTTTGATATACGGAAAGCTGCGATGATCATTGACTTCCACACCCACCTATTCCCCGAGTCCATCTGTTGCGACAGGGAGGCCTGCTGTGAGTCGGAGCCGGCCTTCGAAATGCTTTACCGCTCGCCCAAGTCGCGTTTAGTGAGTGCGCCGGAGCTGCTGGCGGCCATGGACCAAAACGGCATCGACCAATCGGTTGTCTTTGGCTTTCCCTGGCAGAGCGCCGAGCTTTTCAGGCGGCACAACGACTTTATCATGGATGCGGTGCAGCGGC
Organism: uncultured Desulfatibacillum sp.; assembly: GCA_964570965.1. Classification (GTDB taxonomy): domain Bacteria; phylum Desulfobacterota; class Desulfobacteria; order Desulfobacterales; family SpSt-501; genus SpSt-501. Next base: position 11,862 of record CAZNAX010000014.1, on the reverse strand, counting down.
ACCCTGACCGACTGATTGGTTTTGGATGCTTCGATCCAGGCAACCGCGAAGCGGCCCGAGAGGCGGAGCGCTGCCTGGACGGTGGGTTGGCGGGGATCGGTGAGCTGGCCTTCTACCGATCTGGAATCGAAACTGATAGCATCGAGCAACTGGCGCCCATCATGGATATTTGCCGCGAACGCGGCCGCCCGGTTCTGATCCACACCAACGAACCCGTTGGCCACGATTATCCCGGCAAAACCCCTAACACCCTTTCTCAGATCTACGGGATGGTGGAGCGCTTCTCGGCCAACACCATCGTTCTCGCCCATTGGGGCGGCGGTCTGTTTTTTTTCAGCCTGCTCAAAAAAGACGTCAAGCATAGGCTACGGAACGTTTACTTCGACACCGCGGCCTCCCCCTTCCTCTATGACAAGGCCATCTACCGCATTGCCATTCAAGTCGCCGGAGTCGACAAGATCCTGTTCGGCAGCGACTTTCCCCTGATCCCACCGGCCCGCTATTTCAAGGAGCTTCAGGCGGCGGGGCTTTCCGAGGATGAGCGTCGGCAAATCTGTGGAATGAACGCCTGCCGGCTGCTAGGCCTCGGCTGACCGAACGGGGTGCCTCGGAGTTAGACCCGAATCGCCCGTAAGCGCTGCAGCATCGGTTCGATCCGCTGCCGGTGTTCGGGCGGCACCATCAGCACCCGCATCGGGCGGTTGGCGATCAGCCCTTTTCCGCTGCAGTGCAGGGCGCCGGATGAATAGGCCGCACGCGTTTCCTCCTCCGCCAGCACCATCAGCACATCCAGCAGGTTCCCGCTGCATCCGTCGGCATCCACATGCTCGACCGTCTGGAGAAATAGGGTGTTCACCGCCACGAGCGCTGCGTCCACGTCTGCATACCCACTCTCGGCACAGGGCGTTCGGGAGATGAAGCAGCGGCAGTTGAAGGGCCGCAGGGCATATATGGAGCACAATTCCTCCGCCAGCAAGGGACATTTTGCGCGGGTTGCCTCGTCGGGTTCTGCCGGGAGGTCTTCGTCCGCAACGCACAACTCGGCCAGGACATTGGTCGTGGTGGTCGGCCGGAACCGCTTGAGGTCGGAGGCCGCGCGGATTCGGCTGTAAAGCTTCTGGCATTCGCCGGGCGGCAAGGTTTCGCAGATCTTGTAAGCTTCCAATGTGGTCAGGGCGACGTGGGTGGTGCAGCACTCTTGGCAGTGCATCTTGCAGGCGGTAGGTTGGGTGCGAACGAAATCATCGTAAACGGCGTAAATCCGGTCGAGGGCTTTGAGTTTGCGTTCGATTTCCATGGAGAGCCTTCTATGCTGGCAGGTTCAATCGGGTTTGCAGGGCCTGGGGCTCTTGCCGGCCAACGTGCCGGGCGGCCAGATCGGGATCAGGCGCTCCAGAGCCTCCAGGACGACATTAGGCGCAGTTGACGACAGACAATTTTCGGCGCTGCAGTTGGCGGCCTCGGTCTCAAAACAAGGCCTGCATTCGAGCGGCGGCTGAACGATTTCGACCGTGCACCCCAGCGGCCGCCAGCGCTCCGGATCGGTCGGCCCGAAGATCACGACGCTCGGCAGGTTCGCCCACGCCGCCAAGTGGCTAGCGCCTGAGTCGTTGCCGACATACGCCGCGGCGGCGCGGCACAGCTGCAGCAGATCAAGGCAGTCCGCAGGGCGATGGACGGCGGCGCCGTGGCGTTCCAACTCGGGCAGCAGGTCGTAATCGGCCGGGCCGATCACGAACTCGGGACTCACGCGGAGGGTTTTGACTCGAGCGGCTACCTCCAGAAAACCCTGTAGCGGCCAACGTTTGCGTGGACTGCCGGCGCCGGGATGAAACAAGACGGTCTTCGATCCGGGATTTTCGGTGGCAGCGAGCGGCGGCCCTGGCGACGACGCTATGATCTGATTCGTTGCGGTGGCGGATGGTGGGAGCCAACCCCATTCTCGGATGTGACCCAGAGCATACTCGGCAACGTGCAAGCGCTGGCCGACCGGCGGTCGCGGGGAAACGCGTCCGATCCGAGCCCCGGCAATTTCCTGCAGCGCGGAGGCGAGGATCTCGGACTTCGAGAAGAGCAGGATGTGTGAGAAAGAAGCGAATGCGTGCCGGGCTTTCGGTGCGGGGTTGGGTGTAAAGAGCGATGCCGCCCAGGCGGCTTCGACCGGAAACCAGGCATCCACCAGCCGCTCGGCCGCCGCCAGCCTTCCCAGATGGCCTTGGCAAAGCATGGCCACCGGACGAAAATGACGGCGCAGCAGCGCAATGATAGGGAAAATGCATACGAGATCGCCCAGCGCTCCCTGATGCACGATCAACAGCGATGGAGGCGTCGCCATCGTCTAACTGCGCGACTGGCACGCGGGGATCTTTTCACCCTTGATGATCGCGGGTTGCGATTTTTTGGGTTCGACGTGGTTGCGCTCGATGGGCACCGGCTCGGCGTGCCAGATGTCCTGATTGTATTCAAGGATGGTGCGATCCGACGAGAACTTGGCGATCCGGGCCACATTGAAGATCGATTTTCGGGTCCATTCCTCAGTGTCGCAGTACAAGGCGTCGACCTGCATCTGGGTGCGATGATAGGCATCGAAGTCGGCCAGGACCATGTACCGGTCCTCGTTCAGGAGCCGATCGACCAGCGGCTGGAAAAGGCCCGGGTGGTCTGGGCTGAAGAATCCCTCCCGGATGAGATCGATGGCTTGCTTCAACGCCGGGTTGCCGTGATAATAGTCCATGGGACGATAGCCGGGACGCATGGAAATGACCTCTTCGGCGGTGAGGCCGAAAATAAAAATGTTTTCGCGGCCGACCTCTTCCATGATCTCAATGTTCGCTCCGTCCAGAGTGCCGACGGTGAGGGCGCCGTTCAGGGCAAATTTCATGTTGCTGGTGCCGGAGGCCTCATAGCCGGCGGTGGAGATCTGCTCGGAGACGTCCGCTCCGGGATAGATGATTTCCGCCAAGCTGACCCGGTAGTTCGGCAGGAAGACCACCTTTAAACTCTGGTTGGTGGCGGTGTCCCGGTTGATCATGTCCGATACATGGCATATCAGGCGGATGATCATCTTGGCGGTATGGTAGGCGGGGGCCGCCTTGCCGCCAAAGAAAAAGGTGTGCGGGTGGATGCGAAAGTCTTTCTCCTCCTTCAGCCGCAGCCAAAGATAGACCGCGTGCAGGATGTTCAGCATCTGGCGCTTGTATTCATGGATGCGTTTGACCTGGACGTCGAAAATGGATTCGGGGTCCAGCCGGTCACCGGTCAGCTTAAATGCAAGGTCGGCCAGCCGCTTCTTGTTGCTGCGCTTGATCTCTCGCCATTCGCGGCGGCAGTCGGGGTCTTCCGTGAACGCTTCGATCTTGCGCAGTTGACCCAGATCCCGGGCCCATTCGGTACCGATGTACTGGCTGATGAGGTCGGCCAGTTCCGGGTTGGCTGAAAGCAGCCAGCGGCGAGGGGTGATGCCGTTGGTCTTGTTGTTGAAGCGGTCCGGGTACATCTCATGGAAGTCCTTGAGTTCCCTTTCGCGCAGCAACCGACTGTGAAGCTCGGCGACCCCGTTGACGGAGTGCGAGCCGACGATGGCCAAATGCGCCATGCGCACCCGTTTCTCCGGTCCCTCTTCAATCAAGGACATGCTGCGCTTGCGCTCGCCGTTGTGCATGAAGCGAATGGCCACATCTTTCAGAAAGCGTCGGTTGATTTCATAAACGATCTCTAGATGCCGCGGCAGGAGCCGTTGGAACATGGAGACAGACCATTTTTCCATGGCTTCGGCCATCAGCGTGTGGTTGGTATAGGCGCAGGTACGGGTGGTAAGGTCCCAGGCCTTTTCCCAGCTCATGCCGTAGCTGTCGAGGAAAAGCCGCATCAGCTCGACCACCGCCAGCGACGGGTGCGTGTCGTTCATCTGAATGGCCACCTTTTCGGGAAACGCGTCAAAGGTGTCGTGGTTGACCAGGTAGCGCCGGATGATGTCCTTGATCGAACAGGAGACGAAGAAATACTGCTGCTTCAGCCGCAGTTCGCGGCCTTCATAAAACTCGTCGCTGGGGTAAAGAACCTTGGAAATGTTTTCGGAAACATTTTTTTCCTCCACCGCTTTGAGATAGTCGCCGTGCTGGAAATAATTCAGGTCAAACTCTTTGGAGGCTCTGGCCGACCACAGCCGCAGGCTGTTCACCGTATTGTTGCCGTAGCCGGCAATCGGAATGTCGTGAGGGATGCCTACGACGTCGCTGGTATCCACCCACTCGCTCTTGAGGGTTCCGTCCGGCAGCCGGGTCTGCTTGACGCGGCCGTAGAAGTGGACCGTGAAGATGACCTCCGGATGGGGAATCTCCCAGGGAGTGCCGTAGCGCAGCCAGTTTTCGGGCAGCTCCACCTGCTGCAGGTTGCGGATCTCCTGGTCGAAGATGCCGAACTCATAGCGGATGCCATAGCCCATGGCCGGGATCTCCAGCGTGGCCAGCGAATCAAGGAAGCAGGCGGCCAGGCGGCCCAAGCCCCCGTTGCCTAGGCCCATGTCCGGCTCTTCGCCGGCCAGACTCTCCACGTCGATGGAGAGCTCCTCCATGGCCCGGCGGGTTTCGTCGTACATGCCGAGGTTGATTAAATTGCTGGTGAGCACACGGCCCATAAGGTATTCGGCCGACAGGTAATACACCCGTTTGACGTCCCCGGTGTAATACTTCTGCTGGGTCTTGATCCAGCGCTCGATCAGACGGTCGCGGGCGGCCAGGGCCAGTGAGAGGTACAAGTCGCGGTTGGTTGCCGTGTATTGGTCCTTGCTCAGAGAATACTGCAAATGGCTGGCAAAGGAAAGCTGGATGCTTTGGGCGTCCACACCTTTCCGGAACGTCCCCCACTGCTGAAAGAGGTTGCTTTTTTTCATGAAGATCTCCTTGCGGGGCGGAAGCCGCAGGAAGCAGCTCCCGATCAGGATGATAACCCAGCAGAAACGAGGAAGGCAGAAAGTCTACATCTGTAAAAAAGCCTACCATGGACCCGGTGGCTAGTCAAACTCGGCTCCGGCCTGGCGCCGATGTTCACCCGACTCGCTTTAAGGCACGGTTTCTCAACGGAGAAGCGCCCGGACAACCCACCTCACTGATTTTTCAACGCCGCCAGTGCGTTTTCCAGCTCTTCGGTTTGCCGAGCGCTTTGCTCCGCGGCGCCCCGAATCCATCGAGCCGCCTCCTCTGCTCCGAGCTCCTGAGCCTCCTCGGCCATGCTGCGGTAGGCCGCGGCGTGGTCGTGGTTGTGCCGGATGGTGTGCTGCAGACGGATGATCAGCCGCTCGCTGCGCGAGAGGGACGATCCTTCCGCGTGATGTTCGTCATGATGGTGCACGGGGTCCGTTTCCCCGTGGTGGTGGCGATGCCCCTGATGACGGTGTTTAGAATTCTCCCGGCACATAACGGCTCCTCCTGTTAGCTATAGGTATGCGTTTCTCCAGGCCCCATCAAATTAAAAAGCCAAGAAGGTCCAGCACAAAAACCTGCTTGAGCCTTCTTGGCTTGATTCGGTCCTACCCGGTTTCAATGCCTTTAAATCTTGGAACCCTCGCTACCCATCCGTTCGCAGCACGCGGCAAATCAAATATGGTTCTCTGATACCGGAAACGGCTGGCGGAAGTCAAGGCAAAACTCTTTTCTTCCTTGGACAGGCATTTCCTGTTGACAGAAGCATTTTCTTCAGCCTATCGAAACGGTTAAGGCGCTGTTACAGCTTAATTTGGATTGAAAGTTGAAAAATCGATTGCCATTCAGGCTGGGCACCACCTCGTATGTGATACCGGACGATATCCTTCCGAACGTCCGGTTCCTGGCAAACCGGGTGGACGACATTGAAATCGTGCTGTTCGAGTCGGACGGTGAATCCAACCTTCCTTCCGAGGAGACCGTCCTCGCGCTCAATGAACTCGCAGCCCACAACGGTCTGACCTACACCGTTCACCTGCCGATCGACATCCACACCGGCCATGCCGAGTTAGGCGAGCGCCGCCGTGCGGTCGACGCCTGCCGACGCATCATCGCACGCATGGAGCCGGCGGAGCCCGTCGCCTATATCCTTCACCTGGCCCGCGATCGTCGCGGCGAATCCCCTTCCGACGACATACCGCGATGGCAGGCCCTTCACCGGGATTCCATCCGGAGGATCATCCAAGAGGTTTCGCCGGTGAAACTCTGCATCGAAAACCTGGACTATCCCTTCGAGCGGGTGGCCGGCATCGTCCGTGAGTCCGGGGTCTCCGTCTGCACGGACATCGGCCACCTGCTGCTTGGCGACAGAAACGTGCACGCCCATCTGGACCGCCATCTTGCCAGGACCCGGGTGGTCCACCTGCACGGCATCGAGAACGGTGTCGACCATCGCTCCGTCCATCATCTGAATGCAACCCTGCTGTACGGTTTGCTGCAGCGGCTGGCGGACGCTAACGCCGAGCGGGTGGTGACGCTCGAAATTTTTAACCTGGAAGATCTTCGGGGTTCGATCCGCTGCATCGCCGGTTGGTGGGAAGCGCGATTGCATGATCGCTGAACCGGCACATGGCGTGTGATCCCTCTGTCCAGGCCAAGGAAGATCGGACCGATTTCAATCCGGTCATCGGAGTCAAACCGGCCGGCTTGGCATATGAAAGTGATGGCTCAGCCAAGTATTGCGCCGATTGAAGGAGGACGGATATGACGGTGGCAGCTGACACCCTCGCCGCGTTGCCCGCAGTCGTCGTTTCTTCCCGCGCCGCCCGCCGTCTGACGGGCGGGTTCATGTGGGTTTATTCGAATGAAATCGAAGGCCGCGACGAGCGCCCCGAGCCGGCGTACTGGTGTCGGTTCGTGCACGCGCGTCGCACGGTCGCGACCGGCTACTTCAATCGGCATTCGCTGATTGCCGGACGGGCGATGGCCCGGGGCGAAGTCGATGACCTGAAGCGGTTGTTGGAAAACCGGCTGCTTGCCGCCTTTTCCAGGCGGCAGCCATTGGAAAATAGACAAAGTGCGCGTCTGGTTTTTTCCGAGGCGGACCTGCTGCCCGGACTGGTGATCGATTTCTTTCCGCCCGATGCGGTGCTTCAGAGCAACACCGCCGGCATGGATCTGATGCTGCCGGTGTTGACCGAGCGCGTGCCCGCGCTGATCGAACGCGTGTTCCAGGTGCCGCTCCGGGGGCTGGTGCTGCGCTGCGACTCGGCCGTACGACGGCTGGAGGCGGTGGAATCGTTCCGGAAGGTCGTTTGCGGAGATCCGACCGCCCTGACGCGGGTCGAGGTGCAGGAGGAAGGGGTCCGGTACGCCGCCGACCTGGTCGGTGGTCAAAAAACCGGTTTCTTTCTCGACCAGCGCGCCAATCGGATTCAATTTGGCGCCTTGGTTCGCGAAATCCCTTACGCGCGGGTGCTGGACCTGTTCTGCTGTTCCGGTGGCTGGGGGCTGCGCGCCCTGAAAGCGGGCGTCGCCCATGTCACTTTTGTCGACAAGAGCCGGGATGCGTTGGGCCTGGTGGAGAGGGGTCTTGCCGCCAACGGGTTCGCACCGGAACGGGCCGAATTGCACTGCGGCGACGTGTTCGACTTTCTGGCCCGCGAGCCGGATTCATACGATGCGGTGGTGGCCGATCCGCCGGCCTTCGTTAAGTCCCGCAAAAACCTGCCGCAGGCCATCAAGGCCTATCAAAAGCTGAGCCGCATGGCCTGGCGCCGGCTCAAACCGGGGGGGGTGTTGTTTGCCTGCAGCTGCAGCCATCACCTTGCCGAAGGCGACTTTCTCAACCTGCAGGCCGACGCCGTCGCCAAGGAGCACGGTCTGGCCCATCTCATCTACCGGGGGGGACCGGCCCAGGACCATCCGGTGCTGTTGTCCATGCCCGAGACCTCTTATCTGAAATGTCTGGGGATTCGGAAATTGGAGGCGGCCTGAAACTTCCACCCATCGGAGCCATGCCTTTCCCCGCTTGATTTTTTTCGCTTGCTTTTCCCAACCGGTTTCCCTAAAAGAGGCAGAACTTCAAGCAGCCGGCTGCGCGTTGCCTTTTGGCGCACCGCTGGAATCCTTCAACCATTCAAGGACGGGATACATGAACACAGGCGACCCTGGCAGTAGTCCGAGTCACCCATGCCGAAGAGGCAGATACTTTTCAATGCCGGGTCTGTTTGTCAGAGCTCAGAACGCCGCTCAGCGAGCCACGCGCCCTTGATGTGAGGGCAAGCTCCTGACCGTTTTGGCCTCGGAACAAAGGACCCAAGGCGGGTAGGAGATGCCCGATGACCGTTTCCCCGCAACTCATCCCTGAAAACTCGTCCGCCTGCCGTCTCGAAGACCGCCAAGCGGTGGAGACGCTTCGCGAGCGCCATCCGGCCGATATCGCCGAGCACCTTGAAAACAGCGGCCTGGGTCCGTTGGAGATCGTGGAGGTCCTGGTCAAGATCGGCAACACGATCGCCATCGAGGCGTTCGAGCACCTGTCTTTGGAAGCCCAGCAGGCCTGCCTGGAAGCGGGCCGGACTCGAACCATGCTGCAGTTCATCGAGAACATGGAACCCGACGACCGGGTCGATCTGCTCAAGAAAGTGGATCCGGAGATCAGCGAGGCGATCATGCCGCTCATCGCCCAGGCTGAACGCAACGAGATCCGGCGGCTGTGGAACTACGATGAAGGCACGGCTGGCGCCGTGATGACCACGGACTATTGCAATCTGTCGCCCGAGATGAACGTCAAGGATGCGCTGGAATCCATCCGCCTGCAGGCACCCAACAAGGAGACCATCTACCAGGTGTACCTCACCGACGGTGGGCACCATCTTCAGGGAGTGGCTTCGCTCCGCGACATCATCATGTCCAAGCCCCAGGCCCGGTTGCGGGACATCATGGAGGAAAACGTCATTGCGGCGCATCACAGCCTGGATGTCGAGTCCGCCGCCGCTCAGATCCAAAAATACGACTTTCTAGCGATCCCGGTGGTGGACGGCGAGAACCGCTTGCTGGGAATCATCACGGTCGACGACGTCATCGACATCATCGAAGCCGAAAATACCGAAGATTTCCAGCGGATTTCCGCAGTCGTGCCTTTTGAGGAGGAATATTTCAAGCGCCCCATGCCCCGGCTTTTCTGGAGCCGCTTCTGCTGGCTGGCCATCCTGCTGTTCACCTCGCTGATCTCGACAACGATCATGGAATGGAATGCCGAGACGCTGACCGAGATGGTGGCATTGTCCTTCTTCATTCCCATGGTGATCGGTACCTGCGGCAACGCGGCCACCCAATCGGCAACCATGGTGGTGCGCGCTCTGGCCCTGGGGGAAGTCTGCCCGAAGGATTTTGTGCGGGTGTTCGGCCGTGAGATGTGGATGGGTGCGGCCCTGGGCGTCACGTTGGGGTTGATGGCCTATTTCCGGGTCTTTCTGCAGGACCACAATCTCATGCTCGCCGCCATCGTCGGATCGGCCCTGCTGGGAACCCTGATCCTGGCCAACCTGGGGGGAGCGTTGATCCCTCTGGTGTTGAAGCGCATCAACCTCGACCCCGCGCTTACGGCCGGGCCCTTGATGGCAACCATCATCGATGCCATCGGGATCACGGTCTATTTCCAGATTGCCATCGTGATCATGCGGCGGGTTGCGTGAGAAGTGTCCGCCGCCGCGAGGCCTGTTTTTAGGCGGGTTTCTCGCAAATGATCAGAAGATCTGCGCCCATTCGCGCCGCTTGCGCTTGCGCCAGCTGCCTTTATGGTAAAGGTAGCTGACCACGAGCGGCAGCACCGACCCCGCCTCGGCGAAGACCATCTGCTCGAAAGCCGTATCCACTTTGCCCCAGGAGGAGGCCTCCTTGAGGGTGGAGCTCGAGCAGGCGCCGTCGCGCGCGTCGGCCACGGTGATCTGCACAGCATACTTGTGCATGGGCACCTCCCGGCCCAGCACCTCGGCGCAGATGACCGTGTCTTGGATGAAGTTCTTGGGGACCCCGCCGCCGATCATGAAGATGCCGGTGGTCTTGGCCTCCATCTTGATCCGGGTGAGTTCGTAGAAGTCGCGGACGGAGTCCAGGGTCAGGTGCCGGTCGGGCCGGTCCACCTGGTGCTTGACCAAGCCGAAGCCGGCGCTCGAGTCGGTGAAGGCCGGGCAGAAGATGGGGACGTGGTGGCGATGGGCGAGTTCGACCAGCGACCCTTTTTTGACGGCGTGCTCCGTCAGGTAGCGCCCCATCTCGCGGATGAATTCCCTGGAGGAATAGGGTTTGGGCGGCAGCGCGTCGGCGATTTTCTTGACCGTCATATCGCAGACCTGCAGCTGCTTCTCGTCGATGTAAGTGTCGTAGATGCGGTCGATGTAGAGGTCGCGCAGTTTGCGGTCGTCCGCACCGGGCGAGCCCTGGTAGTGTTTGAAGCCCAGGGCTTCGAAGAAATCCATGTCCACGATGGATGCGCCGGTGGCCACCACGGCATCCACCATGTTGTACCGGACCATGTCGGCGTAGATCTGCATGCAGCCCGCCGCGCTCGTGCTGCCGGCGAGCGACAGCACGATGGTGCAGTCCTTGTCCCGCAGCATGCGGTCGAAGATGTCGGCCGCGGCGGCGGTGTCCCGCGAGGTGAAGGACATCCCGCGCATGGCGTCGATGATCGCGGTGGCGTCGAACGAGGTGATGTCGGCATGCCGTACCGGTTTTTTGAGGAGATCTTTCTTTTTCATTCAACGAGTTCCTTTGACCGCCACCCTACCAGCGGTCCGTTTGCTCGAAGCAGCAGCTCAGAAATTTATAGATCAGCTTGGCGGCCAGGAAATCCGGCGCCCGGTTGGAGTCACTGGGGCAGAGTTCGACGACATCGAAGCCCACCACCCGCGAGCGGCGGCTCACCGCCTGCAGGAGGCGGGTCACGTCGTACCAGAACAGGCCGCCGGGTTCCGGCGTTCCGGTGGAGGGCATGATCGCGGGGTCGAATACGTCCAGATCAATGGTGACGTAGCAGGTTGCCGGCAGCCGCGCGAGCACGGCGTCGATCCAGCCAGGGGTCGCGGCGATGTCGTGCGCCCAGAAGACGCTGCCGGGCGTCAGGTTCGGCTGTTCCGACCGGTCCATGCTGCGGATCCCGACCTGGACCACGGGGCAGATCTCCCGCGCCCGCGCCATGACGCAAGCATGGTTGAAGCGGCTGCCTTCATACTCCTCGCGCAGGTCCGCGTGGGCGTCCAACTGCAGCACGGTCATGTCCGGATGACGGGCGGCGTGGGCCTGGATGCTGCCCACGCTCACCGAGTGTTCGCCGCCGATGACGACCACAAACTTCTCCTGGTCGAGGTGACCGGCGACGCGCTCGCGGACGGCGGCCACCATAGCTTCCGGCGATGCTTTCTCGGTAACCGCCGGGGCCGTGAAGATGCCCCGGCGAAAGACCTCGCTGCCGGTTTCGATGTCGAAGAGCTCCATATTGGCCGAAACGTCGATGATGGCTTGCGGGCCGCGGTCGGCGCCCTTCATCCACGTGGAGGTTTCGTCGTAGGGAACGGGCAGCACGACGATACGTGCCGATTCTTGCCCGGCATATTCGACTGGAATCGCACCGAAGTTGGACATCAGGCGTTCAGGTTTACCCGCAGGATCGGGTAGTGATAATTCACGAAGCACAGGGCCGCGAGCGCCGTTCCATACTTCTTTGCGGGCACGAAGCTTTCGGTGATGAGGCGCCGATCCTTCAGCTCGAATTCTTCCGAGTAGCCGTTGGTGTAAAGCTCCTCGACGCTGGCGTGCAGCCGGCGCTCGATCTCCTGGATCGAGTGATCTCCGTAAAGCTCGCACACCAGGCCGCCGTATCTGTGGTGCGTCTTCTTGTCGTAGAGCCAACCGTAGATGATCCCGGCGGTGGCGCGTT
>CAZNAX010000013.1:0-30896 GCA_964570965.1 uncultured Desulfatibacillum sp. | reverse complement strand
TCACCTGGTGCCGCCGCGGGGTGGACGGCTTTCGCTGCGACGCGGGCTACATGGTCCCGCATGCGGCCTGGAAGTACATCGTCGCCCGGGTGCGGGAGCAGTTTCCGGACACGACCTTTCTGCTGGAGGGATTGGGCGGTAAAATATCGGTCACGCGCCAGCTGCTCGACACCGCCAATCTGAACTGGGCTTATTCGGAGCTTTTTCAAAACTACGACCGCAGCCAGATCGAACACTACCTGCCGGAGGCGCTCGAGATTTCCGCCGGCGACGGCCTCACGGTGCATTTCGCCGAGACGCACGACAACCTCCGACTGGCCTCCACCTCCGCGACCTATGCCCGGATGCGGACGGCCTTGTGCGCGCTCGCCTCCATTTCGGGCGCTTTTGGATTTACCAACGGCGTCGAGTGGCTGGCCGCCGAGAAGATCAACGTGCACGAGGCGCGGACGCTGAACTGGGGTGCTGCGATCAACCAAGTGGCGGAGATCCGCCGCCTATCGCAACTGCTCAAATACCACCCCGCCTTCCACGACCGCACGGCCGTGCGGCTCATTGAACAGGATGCCGGCAACCAGCTCGTGATCCTGCGCCATCACCGACCGTCCGGCAGACGCCTGATCATTCCCGTCAATCTCGACCCCGAACAGGCGACGACGGCCGCCTGGAGCCCGGAGGCGGCCGGCTTCCGCCAGAATCAGCTCACCGATCTGCTCACCGGGAAATCGGTGCAGGTGATCGATCGAAACGGCCTTTGCACCTGCCCCCTGGAGCCCGGCCAGGTGCTGTGCCTGAGTCCGGATCCGCGCGACCCGGATCTATTGGCCGGGATGCCTTCCGACCCATTTGCCGTGCCGTCGCGGATCGAGCTTCAGCGCCTGCAGGCCAAAGCGCTGCAGGTCATCACGTTCTACCGCGGATCCCAGGACCTCGATCAGGTCGATGCTCAAACCGCCGCCGGGCAGCTGCGCGAGAACGTCGCGGCGTTCTGCGCCGAAATCAATCCGTTCGGACTGGAAAGCCGGGTCGTCCGATGGCGGTGGCCGCACGACCTGCGGAGGGCGGTCATGATTCCTCCCGACCATTTCCTGATGGTCACCTCTGAGCATGGCTTCCGGGCCAGCCTCGTGGAAAAGGACCGCACCTTTGCGGTCGAGACCAGCCTGTCCGGCAGCGACAGCATCCGGTTTTGCCTGTTTCTTCCTCGACGAGCGCCGAAGCATCTTCGTCCGCTGTCGCTGCAGCTGGCCGTGCACACCCCAAACGGCACCCAGCATGCGCAGGCGGCCCTGCTCCAACTGCCGCGTGCAGAGGATGCCTACGTTCGCCGTATTTTCGGCCGCTCCGAATTCCTGCGGGAACCCATGTGCTTTCTTTCCACCAACGGCTGCGGCGCCATGCTCCGAACCCCCGTAGCCTGGAATGGCCTGCCCAGCCGCTACGATGCCCTGCTGGCAGCCAACTTCAACCCGGAGGTTCCGGAAGACCGCTGGATCATGTTCACGCGCTGCCGGGCCTGGCTGGTTTACCAGGGCTTTTCCCAGGACATCAACCTCGACTGCCTGCAGGCCTTCACCCTGGGCGAATCTAAATCCGCGGCCTGGCGTTACAAAATCCCCAGCGGTCAGGGGCAGCACGTCCAGCTGACGGTGGAGATGCAAATGGTCCCCGGCCAAAACGCGCTGGGCATGGTCTTCAGCCGTCACCGCGCCGGAGACGACACCGCCCGCCTGGCGGATGCGACCCCGGTGCGACTCATCCTGAGGCCCGACATCGAAAGCCGCAGCTTCCATGACACCACCAAGGCCTTCACCGGACCCGAGCATCAGTTCCGCGCAGCGGTCCGCCCGGCGCCCCGCGGATTCGTCTTTTGCCCCGATGGGCAGCATGGACTGAGCGTGGCGTCCAGCAGCGGACGTTTCGTACCGGAGGCGGAATGGTGCTACATGGTCCATCACCCCCAGGACGCCGAACGCGGTCAGGACCCCCACAGCGACCTGTTCAGCCCGGGATATTTTGAAATCAACCTGCTCGGCGGTGAAGCCGTCAGGCTGATCGGCCAAGCGGGGTCGGCAGGGCCTGACTTGCTGGCCTCGGTGATGACCGCGCCATCCGGGAGCACCCCGGCGGAAAACCGGACGCCGCACGTGAGCAAACCGATCGAGCGGATGTTGGCCGCGCTCGACGATTATGTGGTCGCCCGCGGAGATCTTAAAACGGTCATTGCCGGCTACCCTTGGTTTCTCGACTGGGGCCGGGATTCCCTGATCTTCGTGCGCGGCCTCATCGCAGCCGGGCGGCTCGAGGCGGCTCGGGCGGTGCTGAAGCTCTTCGGCCAGTACGAAGACCGCGGCACGCTGCCCAACATGATCCGCGGCAGCGACGCCGGCAACCGCGACACCTCGGATGCGCCCCTGTGGTTTGCCTTGGCCTGTGCCGAGCTCGCTGCGACCGAAGGCAATGACGGATTTCTGAAAAGCGACTGCGGCGGCCGCAGGGTCAGGCAGGTACTCGGCTCGATCGTGCGATCCTACACGGCCGGAACGCCCAACGGCGTGCGAATGGACCCCGAGTCGGGACTGGTCTTCAGCCCATCGCACTTCACCTGGATGGATACGAACTTTCCGGCGGGCAGCCCCCGTCAGGGCTACCCGGTCGAAATTCAGGTGTTTTGGTACGCGGCCCTGGCCTTCCTAGCGCGCATCGAAAAAAAGGAAACCCGCAAGTGGCAGGCGCTGGCCGAGCAAGTGCGGCAATCGCTTTTGCGCTTTTTCTGGCAGCCGGAGACGGGCTGCCTGGCGGATTGCCTGCATGCCGACCCCGGCCAGCCGGCGCGTTCGGCCCGGCCGGACGATGCCGTGCGACCCAACCAGCTACTGGCCATCACCCTCGGAGCGATCGACTCTACGGATCACATGCGTCGCATCCTTGCCGCCTGCGAGGAGTTGCTGGTCCCCGGCGCCATCCGCAGCCTGGCCGACCGCCCCGTGAAGCATCCCATACCCATCCAGCACAACGGCGCGGCGCTGAACGATCCGCACCGCCCCTACTGGGGCACCTACAGCGGCGACGAAGACTCTCGCCGCAAACCGGCCTATCACAATGGCACCGCCTGGACCTGGCCGTTTCCGGCATACTGCGAAGCGTGGGCACTCGCCTATGGGGAGGTCGGGCGGCGCACCGCCTTGTCCTGGCTCACCAGCAGCATCGACCTGCTGGAGTCCGGCTGTTTAGGCCACCTCCCTGAAATCCTGGACGGCGACTACCCCCATTCCACCCGCGGCTGCGACGCACAGGCCTGGGGCGCCAGCGAATGGGTGCGGGTATGGCTTAAATTGTCGTGCTAGCCTGAACGCTCAGAACGGGTTGATTTTTTAAGGATGGGCTTATATCCTGATAGCATTTGGATTGATCGAGAGCCCAGCAGCGAGTATCGAGGATCGTTGCCTGCCAAATAATTACTCTAAAGGAACCGGGCCTACATTTATGCGAAGTTTCAAATCCTATCAGGTACAGCCGAACATTCCAGAAAACCTAAGTTTTTTAGAAACCCTGTCCCGCAACATGTGGTGGTGCTGGACCCGGGACGCCGTTGAGCTTTTCCGGCGCATCGACCCCCGTCTGTGGGCCGAGTGCGGCCGCAACCCGATTCCGTTTCTGACCCGGGTTCCCCAAGCCCGTCTGGAGAAGCTTTCCAAGGACACCAGCTATGTCGGCCACCTTGAGCGCGTCCGGGGGTTGTTTGAAAAAAGAGTCCACAACCCCGAAATAACCATCGACATGCCGTTTGAACCCGGTGAATCCATCGCCTATTTCTCCATGGAATTCGGTCTGCACGAAAGCCTGCCGCTTTTTGCCGGCGGCCTCGGCATCTTAGCCGGAGATCACCTGAAGGCTTCCTCCAACATGGGATTGCCGCTGGTGGGGGTCGGGCTCATGTACCGGCAGGGGTATTTCCGCCAATTCCTCAATCACGAGGGCTGGCAGCAGGAAACCTATCCGGAGACCGATTTCTTCAGCCTGCCGATCCAGCGCATGCGGGACGAGGCCGGAAATGAAATCCGGGTGACCCTCCGGGGTGCGGACGGCCCGATCCACGCCATTGCCTGGCGAATTCTCATCGGACGAGTGCCGCTTTTCTTGCTCGACACCAACATCCTGGAAAACCCGCCGGAGCATCGCGAGGTGACGGCGCGCCTGTACGCCGCCGAATCCAAGATCCGGCTGGCCCAGGAGGTCTTGCTGGGCATCGGCGGCATGCGGATTCTGAATGCCTTAAGCTTAAAGCCCAAGGTCGTTCACATGAACGAGGGACATTGTGCGTTTGCGGGTCTGGAACGACTGGCCCAGATCGTTGAAGAAAAAAAAATCAGCTTGAAGGCTGCCCTGCAGATCATCCCCCGCACCACCATCTTCACGACGCACACGCCGGTCGCCGCCGGGCACGACGAATTCCCTGCGGACATGGTCAGACCCTATCTTAAGCCCTTGGCCGATCGTCTGGGAACTACGGACCAGGAACTGCTGTCCTGGGGCCAGGCTCGGGGAACCCCTGACAACGGTCCGCTTTCGATGTTCATTTTAGGCGTCCAGCTGGCCGCCAATTGCAACGGCGTCAGCCAGCTGCACGGCAGCGTCGCCCGTCGCATGTGGGCGCATCTCTGGCCGGGACGACCGGTGGAGGAAATTCCGATCACCCACATTACCAACGGCGTGCACCTGGCCACGTTCGTTTCCCATGAATTCGGAAACCTCTTCGACCGCTACCTCGGATCGGATTGGTTTTTGGGGTCCCAGCGCCCGGACAACGTCAAACGCATCGAAGAGATATACAATGAAGAATTATGGCGGGCCCACGAGCTGAACCGCTCACGCCTGGTCCGAACCTGCCGGGAGCAACTGTTCAAGCAGTATCAGCGTCGCAACGCACCCCGCAAGGTTCTCGAAGCCGTTGAAAAAGCCCTCGACCCGGATATCCTGACCATTTCTTTCGCCCGGCGCTTCGCTACCTACAAGCGCGCCTTCCTGTTGATTCAGGATCCGCAGCGCCTGGAGGCGATCATCAACAACGCCAGCGGTCCGGTCCAATTCGTCTTTGCCGGAAAAGCCCACCCGCGCGACAACGAGGGCAAGGACCTGATCAAGCAGCTGTTCCAGTTTGCCAACCGTCCCGCCGTACGCGAGCGCTTCGTGTTCCTGGAAGATTATGACATGCATCTGGCACGCCATCTGCTGCAGGGGTCGGACATCTGGCTGAACACCCCCCGCCGGCCGTTCGAAGCCTGCGGCACCTCCGGCATGAAGGCGGCCATCAACGGCACGCTCAACTTCAGCATCCTCGACGGTTGGTGGTGCGAGGGCTACCGCGAAACCACGGGGTGGAGCATCGGCCATGGCGAGGAGTATGAAGACCACGCCTATCAGGATGCCACAGAAAGCCAGGCGCTTTACAACATCCTCGAAAACGAGATCGTACCCTGCTTCTATGATCGCAAGAACGGTGATCTGCCCAAGCGCTGGCTCGAGAAAATGAAGGCCTCCATGAAAATGGCCATGGAAAGATTCTGCAGCCTGCGCATGGTCCGGGATTATGCCGAAACCGTCTACGCGCCCGCCGCACGGTGGTATGACCAACTCAGCGCGAATCATGCGGAGGCTGCCAACCGGCTCGCCGATCAGGCCGCGCGGGTGCGCTCCTTGTGGGAGGAAGTGCAGGTCGGCGCTCCGGTGCGGAAGACCCGCGGCGCCCAGCGGGTAGGGGATAGCTTTCAGGTGACGACCGAGGTGGAGTTGGGCGGATTGCGGCCGGAGGAGGTCGACATCGAGCTGTACGTCGGCTTATACAAAAGCTTCACGGAGCTGGCGGACAGCCGGGCGATTCGCATGGACGTGGTGGAGGATCTCGGCCAGGGTCGGTATATTTTCGGCAGTACCCTGACCTGCGATGCGGCCGGGCGTTTCGGCTTCTCCGTTCGTGCGACGCCGAAAGGCGACACCTGGCTGAAACTTACACCCGGTCTGGTCACCTGGGCTTCGGAGTAAACCGGCCATTGAAAAGGAAAACAAAAATGGAAATGCCCCGCCGCAACCCCAGGGTATTGGTGGTGACCCCCGAAGTGACTTACCTGCCGGACCGCATGGGCAGCCTGGCTTCGTTTTTCACCGCCAAGGCGGGTGGGCTGGCCGATGTCTCTGCCGCGCTCGTGAGCGCACTCCTGGATCAGGGCGCGGACGTGCACGTGGCGCTTCCGGACTACCGGTCCATTTTCAGCGACCGCTTGGTGCCGTTTCTCAAGGAAGAGATCAACAGCATCCAGCGCAAGATGCCCGACGACCGCGTTCACCTTGCGGAGGACCGGGCCTTTTTTTACATCAACCGGGTGTATTCCAAATACGGCGATGAAAACATCAAACTGGCATTGGCCTTCCAGCGGGAAGTCATCAACAACATCATCCCGCGCGTACACCCCGACCTGATCCATTGCAACGACTGGATGACCGGTTTGATCCCACCCGTCGCCCGTCGCCTGAAAATCCCATGCCTCTTCACCATTCACAACATCCATACGGTGAAGTCCACGACGGCTTTCATCGAGGATCGCGGGATCGATGCAGCCAGCTTCTGGCAGCATCTCTATTACGTCAACTACGCCCCCTCCTATGAAGCGGCCCGCGAAACCAATCCGGTCGACTTTCTGACGAGCGGGATCTTCGCCGCCCATTTTGTGAACACGGTGAGCCCCACCTTCTTGCTGGAGATCGTGGACGGCCAGCACCATTTCGTCGAAGCGCCCATCCGGCGTGAACTGGCCAACAAATACTATGCCGACTGTGCGTTCGGGATCTTGAACGCGCCCGACCCCGCTTTCAACCCCCAGAGCGATAGCGATCTCAAGCAGAACTATGGGCCCAGTAACCATGCCAAAGCCAAGCGCGAAAACAAACGGTTCCTGCAGCGCAACCTGGGATTGACCGAGGATGTGAACGCCCCGGTGTTTTTCTGGCCGTCGAGGCTAGATCCGGTCCAAAAAGGTTGCCAGCTGTTGGCGGACATCTTCTACCGGATGATATCCAGGTGGTGGGACCAGAATCTTCAAGTCGTCTTCGTAGCCAACGGCGACCATCAGCACGTTTTTCAGGACATCGTCAACCACCACGGCTTTCACAAACGCGTTGCCATCTGTGACTTCAGCGAGCAAATGGAGCATCTGGCATACGCCGCATCGGATTTCATTCTGATGCCCTCGCGCTTCGAACCCTGCGGTCTCCCTCAGATGATCGCCCCGCTCTATGGTTCGCTGCCCGTGGCCCACGACACCGGCGGCATTCACGACACCGTCCGGCACCTGGATGTATCCGCCCAGACCGGCAACGGGTTCCTCTTCAAGTTCTTCGACAGCAACGGGCTGTTCTGGGCCATCGAAGAGGCCATGAATTTCTACCTGCGACCGGCAGCGGTCAAGGCCAAGCAGATCAAGCGGATTATGACCGAAAGCGCAGCGACTTTCACCCACGAACAAACGGCGCGACAGTACATCCAGCTCTATGAAAAGATGCTGCAGCGACCGCTGGTCGTCGAATGAATAATCCCTGCAGCCAGCTGCGGGGAACATTCATTTTCCGGAATCAATTCCGAAATTCTAAATGAAATGGACTTTTGACGTTTCGGCCATTCCGTCGTTCGGATTTGTTTCGGATTTCAGACGTCCTGCTCCGAATTTTGACTCCCACAGGGGGATGAATGAACCGACTCGCCCGCAAATCGGAGACCCCGACGCGCAACGTCGACCGCCTCATCCAACGCATGCTCCGTCGCGACCCGGGCCTTAAGCCGTATGCCGAGGTCATCCGGCGGCGCCTCGCCTTGGTCGAGCGCACCGAAAAACGGTTGACGGGCGGACGAATGTCGATCGCGGATTTCGCGGCCGGGCATGAGTACTTCGGCTTGCATCTCAGGGGCCGCCTTTGGGTTTTAAGGGAATGGGCGCCGAATGCCACCCGCGTCTTTCTGGTCGGAGACGCTACCGGCTGGAAAGAAAAAAATGCCTTTGAGCTCACTCGCCAGAAAACGGAGGGGGGGTGGGAGCTGCGGCTTCCCCAAAGCACCTTGAAGCACGGCGATCTCTACCGCCTGAAGATCCATTGGCGCGGCGGAAAGGGCGACCGGATCCCGGCCTATGCCCGACGGGTGGTTCAGGATCCGGCGACCTTGATTTTCAACGCCCAGGTATGGCGCCCGGAGACATCCTTCTCCTGGCGGCACCCGAAGTTTCGACGAAGAAAGGGGCCACCCCTCATTTACGAAGTCCATCCCGGCATGGCCCAGTCCGAGGAAAAAATTGGAACCTGGCGGGAGTTCACCGAGAAAATCCTGCCGCGGATCGTTGCGGCCGGCTACAACACCCTGCAGTTGATGGCCGTGCAGGAGCACCCGTTCTACGGCTCGTTCGGCTACCAGGTGTCTAGCTTCTTTGCGGCCAGCTCGCGCTTCGGGACCCCGGAGGACCTTAAAGCCCTGGTGGACGCAGCCCACGGAGCCGGAATCGCAGTGGTCATGGACCTCGTGCACTCCCATGCCGTTTCCAACGAAGTTGAAGGGCTCAGCCGATACGACGGCACGCTTCACCAGTATTTTCACGATCTGCCGCGCGGCCGCCATGCAGCATGGGACTCGCGCTGCTTCGACTACGGCAAAATCCAAGTCCTGCATTTCCTGTTGTCCAATTGCCGATTTTGGCTGGACGAATACCGGATCGACGGATTCCGCTTCGACGGGGTGACCAGCATGCTCTACCTCGACCACGGGCTCGAGAAGAGGTTCCTGTCCTACGATGACTACTTCACCCCCAATGTCGATGAAGAGGCCTTGACCTATCTTTCGCTCGCCAACCGCACGATCCACTCGCTGCGGCCGGATGCCATCACCGTGGCCGAGGACGTCAGCGGTATGCCGGGGCTGGCGATGCCTGAAAAGGACGGCGGGTTCGGGTTCGACTACCGTTTTGCCATGGGAATTCCAGACTACTGGATCAAACTCATCAAGGAGGTCCCCGACGAACACTGGCCCATGGGCCACCTGTGGCGCGAGCTGACCAACCGCCGTCACGATGAAAAAACGATCAGCTACGCCGAATCCCACGATCAGGCCTTGGTGGGCGACCAGTCGATCATTTTCCGCCTGATCGGCGAGGACATGTATTGGCACATGCAAGTCGGCGACGAGCACCTGCGGGTCGACCGGGGCATGGCCTTGCACAAGATGATCCGCCTGATCACACTCGCCAGCGCCGGCAGCGGCTATCTCAATTTCATGGGCAATGAGTTCGGCCACCCGGAATGGATCGACTTTCCGCGCCAAGGCAACAACTGGTCTTACAAGTATGCGCGACGGCAATGGTATCTCCTGGACGATCCGAACCTGAAATATCGATATCTGGCCCGCTTCGACCGGGACATGATCCGGCTGGCAAAAACGTTTTTGACGTTCAAGGACCACCCGTCACGGCTATTACACGAAAACGAAACCAACAAGGTTATTGCCTTCGTGCGGACGGGCCTGGTGTTTGTGTTCAATTTCCATCCGATGATGTCCCATTTTGGCTACCGGATCGACGCTCCACCCGGAAAATACCGGGTCATTCTGGACAGTGACTCAACGGACTACGGCGGCCATGGCCGCCTGGCAGCGGAACAGGAGCATTTTACCCTTCAGAAAGAAACGATGCACGGCGAGCGGAACCTGCTCAGCCTCTACCTGCCGACACGCACAGCGGTTGTTCTTCAACCGGAGCAATAGAATGGATTTCACATCCGCTTATCGCTACATGATCGAGCGTGTCAGCGAAGCCGTTCTGGTCATCCAGGACGATCGCTTTCCGTTTGCCAACCCGAAGGCCGCTGAGCTGCTGGGCTATTCCCGGACGGAGCTGACCGCCAGCTCCCTGCAGCGAATCGTCCACCCGGAGGATTTGGATCTCGTGCTGCGGCGCTCCACGGAATGCCTTGGCGGGGAAAACGCCCAGAGCTGCTGCACCTTTAAAATCATGCCTAAAAACGGTGCTGCCCGCTGGGTGGAGATGAAATCCGAGGCTTTCATCTGGTGCGAACGGCCGGCCACGCTTTGCTTCTTGAAGGACGTGACCGACCACCGCCGCATCGAAGAAAAATTCCAGAGGGTCGTAACGTCTACTCCCGAGGGGTTCATGATGCTGGACCCTGAATTGGGCATCCAGGAGGTAAACCCCGCCTTGCTCCGCATGATCGGGTACGACCCGGCGGATCTAATCGGAAGACGTATCGATGGGATCTACGAGCAGGGTAGCGTGGAGGTCTATTCAGCCAGCCGGGACCATATGAGCTTTGAAGCCAATCTGATCACCCAGGGCGGGGGGAGCCTGCCGACCCTTTTCAACCGCGGCACGTTGCGGGATGAAGTCGGTGAAGTGGCCGGCTATATGGTTTTTCTAACCGACCTGACCGAATTGAAGGGCGTACAGGACGAATTGCGCCGCGCCGAGCAGCGTTATCATAACATGTACCGCAACGCGGTCCAGGGCATGTTTCAAAGCAAGCTCTCCGGTGAACTCATCCGCGTCAACCCGGCCTATTCCCGCTTTCTCGGGTACGCCTCCACCGAGGAAATGCTCCAACTCCGGGCGGGCGCGGCGGACCTGTACTACCATCCCGCCGAGCGGCAACGGATGATCAAGGTTCTGAAGCGCAGGGGGATTCTAGCCAACTACGAGGTCAAGCTGCGGCGCAAGGATGGAAAGCCCGTATGGGGTTTGGCCAATTACCGCTTGAACTCAGATGAGAGCGCCGAGCCGATCATTGAGGGCATCATGGTGGACAATACTCGACAGAAACGCCTGGAGGAGGCGCTTCGTCGCGACCATCGCAAAATGCAAAAACTCTCGCTTCTCGACAACCTGACTGGGCTTTTCAATACGCGCTACCTATACCAAGCCCTGGACAAGATCATAGATGAAAGCCGGCTTTCACAGGCCCCTTTTTCGCTTATTTTCATGGACATGGATAACTTCAAGCATGTAGTCGATACGCACGGCCACTTGAACGGAAGTCGAGCTCTACGCGAGGTCGCGCGGACCATAGCCTCCCTGATCAAGAAGCCTTGTTTCGGAGTCGCCTATGGCGGTGACGAGTTCGTCGTGGTGCTGCCCGGATTCGACAAACGCCGCGCCAAGTCAAAGGTGGAAGCCATCCGAACTAAAATGGGGCGCACCATTTATCTGAGTGAAAGCGGCCTATCCGTTAAATTGAGTGCAAGCTTCGGTCTGGCAAGCTACCCGGAAGATGCCCAAGACATCATCAGTCTGCTGGGCCGGGCGGACAAGGCTCTATTCCGTGTCAAGCAAACCGGAAAGGGATCCATCGGCACCGCTTCCTGATTGATGGTACCTCGCCGCACGTCGAAAGCGCGTTGATTGTATTCATGAACGGCAGGAATCGGGAAGAAACGAATGCCTCGCTGCAATCATCAGGAGTTCTTGTAGCGCTCATAATAGCGCAGTACGCGCTCTATATACTCTTCGGTTTCCTGATAGGGAGGCACGCCGCCGTGGCGATCCACGGCGCCGGGGCCGGCGTTGTAGGCGGCCAGGGAGAGGTTGAGTTTGCCGTTGTAGCGGTCCATCATGTCGCGCAAGTAGCGGGCGCCAGCATCGATGCTTTGGTGGGGATCAAAGGGGTTTTCTACGTTCAAAAGCCGGTAGTTCATCGGCATGATCTGCATCAACCCGCGGGCGCCTTTGTGGGAGATGGCGTTGGGATCGAAATCGGACTCGGCCTTGATTACCGCCTTGATCAGAGGGGCTTCAAGGCCGTATTTTTTGGATGCATCCGAAATAATCGGGTCAAACTGCTTGGAATCGAGTTTGGAAATAAAGATTTTGCGTTCGCGCATGAACAGTTTGAATTTGGATGAGGTCGGAGCGTTGGTGAAATGCATGACCCCGTTTTCATCGACATAACGGTAGATGTCGGCTGATGCCGAGGATAGGCCTATCAACGACCACAGCGACGCGACCAGGATCGCAGCGCCGGCTATTTGAGAGTTTCTACGATTCACGAGAACCGATGGCATCCGCGCAGGATAATGGGATTTGCCCTACAAGATCATTTTACACAATTATTGGCACTGATATCAAGAAAAAAAATAAGTTTATGTGTATTTCTAATCAGATACACCATATATCGGCCACGGCCCCAAAAAACTTGAGCCAGACCATGCTTCAGAAAAGCTGAAGTTGATCGGCCCGGGTCTTTCTCCCCTTGCTGCGAGGCGACTCGTCCTTGAGCAGGCTTTCTTCAATGTTCTTTAAAAAAACAGAGCGCTCACGGTTCACGGTTTTTCCGAATACCTGTCGTCGCCTGGCGCTGGTTAGATACAGCCTCTGACGCGCTCGGGTGATGGCAACATAAAATAGCCTGCGTTCTTCATCCACGTCGACCGGGGCTTGATCCTGGCGCTGAAAAGGAATGAAGCCCGTTTCGCAGCCGGCAATAATGACGATCGGAAATTCCAGACCTTTGGCGGCGTGCATCGTCAACAGCGCCGTTTTTTCCGCGCGCGGGTGATAGATGTCGGCATCGCTCTGGAGGGTCAACCGGTCTATAAACCCTTTGTGATCGAAGCCTGAACTTTCTGCTAGGGCCTCCAATCGGCTGGTGGCGTCGTGGGAGTCGTGATCGTCCAGCAGCCGGAAGATCGCCGGAATCGATTTCAAAAGGACGATGGTTTCTGTGGTTTTAAAATGAGCGGTTTCTTGGGCGATGACGGATAGGCGGCCGGCGAAATCAGCCAACTGGGTCTGCTGGCTGCGGCTGAGGCCGGAGATCGGAAAGCGTGCAGCGGCTGACAGGGCGTCTTTAACCGCCAGGCGGTTTTTCAGGCCCCATTGCTTGAATGCCCGAACCACTTTCTTGCCAAGTGCCGGGGCAATCACCGCAGCTGCTCTTACGAAATCGCTATAGCCGCCGGCACCTGAAATGAGTTTTAAGAGCGAAACGAGCTCGATGACGCCTCGTCGCTTGAACAACCGTCGGCGGTCAGCCGCCTGGAAGGGGATGCCGAACTTCTTGAAACCATCTGCCATGACGCGCATCTGGTCGTTGGTTCGCATGAGAACGGCAAAATCAGCGTACCCAAACACCTCGGGTTCATGCGGATCCCCGACTCGGCCGGTGTCGATCGAATGAAACCCGGTGCCGCCGATCATCGATTCGATGATCCGCGCAATGGATTCAGCTTCGGCATGCGCATTCGGCAGTTCGAGAATGCTGATGGTCGGAACACCGTCAATGTTCGAATAGATCCGCGCCCGGTCGGAACCGCATGGAGCGATGATCTGGTGCGAAGCAGCAAGGATGGTCTCGGTCGAACGGTAATTGCGCGCGAGGGTGACGACGCCGGCGTCCGGATAGTCTTCGATGAAGTGACGAAAATAAGCGGCATCGGAGCCACGGAAGCCGTAAATGGATTGATGCGGATCGCCGATGACACAGAGACTGCCGCTGGCGGCCCGAGAAGGCGCCAGCGCCCGGATCATACGGTATTGCGCATGATTCAGGTCCTGGTATTCGTCGACGAACACATGCTGAAACCGTTCCCGGCACGTATGTTGAAATCTGGGGTCCGTTTCCAGCCGGTACACCACGTTAAATATGAGATCCTCGAAATCCACATATCTTTGGCTCTCGAGCAGCTGCTGATACGCCCGGTAGACTTGGCAAAAAACTGAATCCTCCGGCAGGGTTGATTCAGGCGGTGGGAGTTGCGCGGCCGCCACCATGTTCTGTTTGGCACGCACGATCCGATCCTGGAGCGCAAGCGGCTTCAGTGAGACCAGGACACCGCTCTCCGCGACCCGCTCCATCGCTTCGAATATCAATTCGGCCTGCTCGGAGTCCTCAATGAGCGTAAAGACTTCGCCTGGATTCAATTCCTGCAATAATTTTAGACATAGTGCATGGAATGTGGCGATGAACGGCAACGACGTTGGATCACTCAACATCGCCCGCAACCGGATGCGCATCTCCTCGGCCGCTTGGTTGGTGAATGTCACGGCTAAAATACGCTGGGGTTCAACCTTTTTTGCGGCGATCAAGTGCGCGATACGACAAGTCAGGGTGTGAGTTTTGCCTGTACCGGGGCCGGCCTCAATCAAAATCCTCGATGCTTCGTGAACGACCGCTTCGTGCTGGTCCGCGTTGAGACATGCTCCGCCATCCCGAGGTTCGCGTTTAGATGGTTCGAGCGCTGGAATTGTTCCCGCCTCCGGCGCGGGAAAGGGCTCCGCATGATTCTGGGGGTTCAACTTGTTTTCTGAACCTGCAGGCATGGCAAACAAGCTTCTCTGGCCGCAAATCTGAGCTCTTTCCTGTGTGTTGAAAATTTTTATGGTCCCATACTCACCGTCAAAACCCGGCCGGATCTCGATTTTTTTCGTGCGCATGCGCAATATCGCTTCGGCCAGAAGCGGAATTCCGGCGCTTTCGATCTGATGAGCTTCCAATTGATCCAAAATGGTAAACTCCGGCCCTAATAGTTTGACCGCCGAGCGGTAGGCCTGCAAGATTTTTTGAGCTTTGGGTCCGACTTGTAAAATTTCAGCAAGAATTCCGCCAAGCGGAATAAGATTACGGTAGGGACGCGCCTTCCTGGGCCTTACCCCCCCCGGCCGGTCAGCCAGCTGCTCCACCCGATTAAGAACGCCGATGGTAAGGGGCTTGCCGCATTGGGGGCAAATGCCATGATGATCCATGGTCTGCTTCGGATCGAGGCGCACGCCGCAGCTGCGGTGACCGTCCAGGTGGTATTTTCCTTCTTCCGGATAAAATTCAATCGTTCCCAAAAAACGGCCAGGATCGGCGCTCTTAAGCGCGCCCCGCAAGGCATGGAATGACATCTCGATATCGAAGATATTAGCCTCCCGTCCCAGGTTGGATGGAGAATGCGCGTCCGAGTTTGATATCAAGGTAATGTCATCCAAACTGGATACCCGCCAGTTCATTGCCGGATCGGATGACAGACCCGTTTCTGCCGCAAACACGTGCGGGGTTAAATCTCCAAAACACTCACGGATCGAGTCAAAACCCGATTTTGATCCTAGTACGGAAAACCAGGGCGTCCAGATGTGAGCCGGCACCAGGAATGCCTCGCTGGAGGTTTCCAGCACCACCTCCAGCAGATCCCGGGCGTCAAGCCCCAGAATCGGCCGCCCGTCGGACTGAATGTTGCCGATTCGTTCGAGCCTGTGATTGAGCTTTTTGGCTGCATCCAGGTCGGGAACAAACACCAGGTTATGGTTTTTGCGGGTCCGACCGTCTCTCTTATAGATATTGCTTATTTCAGTCACCAGAACGAAACGAACCGCGCCTCGACAAATGGGCGGTACTTGTTTTTCTAAAAATTTTGAGGAATCGCTTTTTAACCGCAACAGCCCGGGTTCAGCCGGTTCAAGCTTGGTTTTGATTTCGTTGAACCAGGCGGGATGGCTAAAATCGCCCGTTGCGACCAATTGGATACCTTTTATCTGAGCGCATACGTGAAGATTTTCCAAGTCGAGGTTCTTCGCGGTGGCTCTTGAATACTTGGAATGCACATGCAGGTCAGCGATTATTTTCATATGCAAAATTTAGCTTGTCACAAGCAAGTAAATACGCTATATATTTATATAAATTTTATTTTACACCACATATGGTGTTTTTATCCGGAAACTATCACATGGGACTTCTATCGTCTTCTGTTTCTATCTCTCGTTACCGGGTTGAAGGCAAAATTAAAAACCCGGTGACTGAAGCCGTAGCCAAGGGCTTAAAGAAAAATGCTATCACCGACATAGATGAGGATGCTTCTGAAAAATCAGTTGGTTGGACATCTTTCGACAACCCGTTTTCGCCAACCTTCGAGGGATCCTCATTTCTATTAGGTAATCTTTTTGTTTTTTCATTGCGTATAGATCGCAAATCTATATCGGCCAAACTCTTAAAAAAGCATATGACGATTGAAACCACCAAGCGGCTGGATAAATCCAAGCGGCGCTTCCTGTCTAAGGATGAAAAAAAAGCTTTAAAAGAGAAAGTCATAACGGATCTGGCAATGCGAATTCCTTCTACTCCGAATGTATACGATTTAATTTGGGATTATGAAAAATCGGACGTTTATTTTTTTTCAAGCCTCCGCTCTTCCAACGAAGATCTGGAGTCCCTGTTCAAACGGTCCTTTGATCTTGCCCTGATTCGTATTTTCCCGTACACATCCGCTGACCTTCTTTCAAACCTATCCGATCAGGAACGAGATGATCTGATAGGCCTTTCTCCTACACATTTTTCAGATTGATTGGCAACACAAAAATAGACTCATACCATGTTAGACCTTGCTGTCGCATATAACCGCTACCGTTTTTTAGGTGATGAATTTATCACGTGGCTGTGGTTTCTCATCGAAACGGATCAAAACGCTATCAGGTCGATCGATCCTGACTGTACGGCCTTAGAAATCGGTAACCGTATCGTTCTTGAGAACCGGAAAAGTAAATCGCTTGAACGTATTTCCATCAAAGGCGACGATGCGGGACTTGAAGAAGGGCGACTGGCTTTAAAAAAAGGAGCTCTTTTGACTGAGTTAAACCTTATTTTTAAAACCGGAGAAAATCAATGGCAATTCAGTTTGAAGGGTGAAAGCCTCAACTTAAGCAATCTTAAAACTCCGGGGCCATCCAATCCACCGAGTCCGGAGGAGATGGAATTTTTTTTATTGGATAAAGCCGAACAGTTCAATAAGATTATAAAATTTATTGAATTGACGTTTAAATCATTCATTCATCTTAGGATCAGCAACAATTGGTCTAAGAAGGTTGTTCCCAATATCAAAAAATGGATATCGTCTATCGACGTATGATTTTTTTTGTCGGCAACCTGAATATAAAATGTTCATAACTGGGTAAGCTATAAACATATAGGATCCGATTGACCATAAGCGGCATCAATCGTAGGTTTTAATGATTTGTTTTTTAACATCTTTTATTTGTTTTTAATTATTAATTATAATAAGTTAAAAAGTTATCCACATATTGACACTGCTTACTCATCAATTACTTTTATTCTTAAATAAAAATTTAACCATATAAGGGTGATTAAGATGAGAGTGACTGTTCGAAGAGGCGATATTTTTTCTGTTCTATCAAGAATTCAGGGTATTACCGGTCGAAAAACCAACTTAGCCATTACTACCAACGTTTTGTTGCGAACAACGGATACAGGTCTTTGCCTCTCCGCTACCGATCTTGAAACCGGGTTCGAAGGCAACTACCCTGCAAAGGTCGAAGCCCATGGAACGGTGGCCATAAATTCAAGAAAACTATTTGAAATATTTAAAGATTTTCCAAGTGATGATATTTTAATACAAGAAAAAGAAAACCACTGGATAGAAATAGGAAACAAAACCGTTGAATATAATATCGTTGGATTAAACCCTGAAGATTTTCCGGAAATACCCAAGATCGAGAGTGCAGATTTTTTTGAAATAGATTCATTGGCATTATCCGGAATGATTGCAAAATCTGTAATTATCGGAGCTGCCACCGATGATCGCAGGACCCATATCATCGGAGTGTATGCCGAACGAATCGAAGAAAGTGACCAAAAGATATTTCGATTGGTATCCACCGACGGCAGCCGGCTCTCCAAGGTTGATTTTGTTTTCGACCCGTCGGTTAATTTACCGGTTGGACCCGGGGCTCTCATACCCAAAAAGAGTTTGGTTGAAGTAGGCAAGTTTTTGGAAACTGAGGGAAATGTTCGAGCTGCTTTCAAAGATAACAACTTTATTGTAAAAAAAGACAACGAAACGATCATTATCCGATTGCTTGAGGGGGAGTTTCCAAAATATTCGGACATCATTGTTAAACCGGTCGGCCACAATTTGAGCATGGATCGGCAGATGTTCTTGATGATGCTCAAACGCATGTCAATTTTATCCTCCGAAGAATACAAGGGCGTTATTTTCAACTTTGACGAAAACCAACTCACTATTTCCTCTACCAACCCGGAAATTGGTGAATCCAAAGAGGACATGCCTATTGAATTTCGTGGAAAAAAAATAACAGTTATGTTCAATCCAAAATTTTTCATTGATACGTTGAACGTCATTCATGATGAAAATGTGTCTTTGAAAATTGTAAATGAAGAAAAACCTTGTCTGATCGAAGGTGAGAAAGACAAATCCTATTTAAGCGTTATTATGCCGATGCGGCTATAGCGGTCTGCAGGTGAGAGAAAATTCAACTATGAATACCAACGGAAATACGAACTACACGGCCGACAACATTAAGGTGCTTGAAGGTCTGGAAGCCGTTCGCAAGCGGCCGGCCATGTACATCGGAAACATCGATGTTGCCGGACTGCATCATCTTGTCTACGAGGTCGTCGACAACAGCATCGACGAGGCCATGGCAGGCTTCTGCGATTTGATAGAAGTTTACGTGCATGCGGACAACAGCGTGACGGTCATCGACAACGGCCGAGGTATCCCTATTGGGCTGCATAAGAAGGAAAATGTGCCGGCGCTTGAAGTGGTGATGACCAAACTGCATTCTGGCGGAAAATTCGATGATAATTCATACAAAGTTTCCGGTGGGTTGCATGGGGTGGGCGTTTCAGTTGTCAACGCCTTGTCTATACAACTGGATGTTGAAATTTACTTCGATGGCAATACTTATTATCAAAGATATTCCAGAGGAGTAAAAACCACTGAATTGAAAATCATCGGCAAAACGCCAGAGCGCGGGACGAAAATCCATTTT
Organism: uncultured Desulfatibacillum sp.; assembly: GCA_964570965.1. Lineage (GTDB taxonomy): Bacteria > Desulfobacterota > Desulfobacteria > Desulfobacterales > SpSt-501 > SpSt-501. The sequence goes on along the minus strand of CAZNAX010000013.1, from coordinate 12,072 downwards.
CTGCCGGACCCGGAAATATTCACCATTACCGAGTTTTCGGATGAAATATTAATTCGGCGTTTACGAGAGCTTGCTTTTTTAAACAAAGGCGTTCGAATCGTCTTCGAGGACGAGCGTTCCGATAAAAAAGAGGAGTTTTTCTACAAAGGTGGAATTATAGAATTTTGTGAGCATATTAATCGTCACAACACGGCGCTCCACAAACCGATATACATCGAAGGCGAAAAGCCTGATATTCAAATTGAGGTTGCGATCCAATATAACGATACATACATCGACAAAATTCTTTCCTTCGCCAACAATATCAACACGACCGAAGGCGGAACCCATCTTATCGGATTCAAGTCAGCCCTCACCCGGACGATCAATCAGTACGCCACCAACGGCAATGTGCCCAAGAACATGCAAACTAAGATTACGGGGGATGATATTCGCGAGGGACTGACCGCCATCATCAGTGTTCGCATCCGCAATCCGCAGTTCGAGGGGCAGACTAAGACCAAACTAGGCAACAGCGAAGTGAAGGGTTTGGTTGAATCCCTGATCAACGAGAAACTCAGCGCCTATTTCGAGGAAAACCCGGCGGTTGCTCGCAAGATCGTGGCGAAAGGCGCTGAAGCCGCCCGGGCGCGGGATGCCGCGCGCCGCGCGCGGGACTTGGCGCGCAGCAAGGGATCGTTGTTGGATGCTACCCTGCCCGGGAAATTGGCGGAATGTCAGAGCGACGATCCGGATCAGAGGGAAATTTTCTTCGTCGAAGGCGACTCCGCCGGAGGTTCTGCCAAGCAGGCCCGGGATCGACGGTTCCAGGCGATTCTTCCGCTGAGGGGCAAAATTCTCAATGTTGAAAAGGCCCGTTTCGACAAGATCCTTCAGAGCGAAGAAATCAAGAACATTATCACTGCGCTGGGCACCGGAGTGGGCAAAGAAGAGTACAACATCGAAAATATTCGATACAAGAAGGTCATTATCATGACGGACGCGGATGTGGACGGCTCGCACATCCGCACGCTGCTGCTCACTTTTTTTTATCGCCAGATGCACGAGATGATCGACAAGGGCTTTCTGTATATCGCTCAGCCGCCGCTGCTGAAGGTCGGCAAGGGCAAAGACGAAATCTATCTGAAGGACGAGTCCGAACTCAATGATTGGGTTTTGAAGAAAGCCTGCGAGCAAAGGCGTGTGACATACGGGGACGATCAAAAGGAACTCTCTGGCCACAGCCTTTATCTGTTCAGCACCTATCTGTCCGAATACCTTCAGCTCCGGGATATTTTGAAAAAGAGGGGCGTCAGCGCCGAATTGGCAGAGGTTCTAAGCGATGCCGGAATCGAGGATCAGGCGTTTCTCCAGGATGAAGCGCGCATGGTCACCCTGAGGGACAAACTCGTCGAACAGGGATACAGCGCGGAGGGGCCGAGCTTTAACAGTGAACGCGGAGTGTTCGAGTTGTTCGTGAGCGGTCGCCATGAAACCTCGATATTGCTTTTCTCCGGACCCGATGCGAAAAGCCGGTCCAGTGTCAAAATCGGGCGCGGGCTGATTTACTCCAACGATTTTCAGAAGTGCGTCGACCTGAAGAAGAAGATTTCGCTTTACGACCTCCCTCCATTTAGAGTGCGTTCGAACGAAAAACAGGAAGAAATGTTCGTCGCCTGCAACAAGGAAGAGTTGTACGAATACCTTATAAAAGAAGGCAAGAAGGGGCTTTCCGTCCAGCGTTACAAGGGCCTCGGGGAAATGAACCCGGAACAATTGTGGGAAACCACCATGAACCCGGAAAAACGCACTCTTCTAAAGGTCAAGGTGGAAGACTTTGTGGATGCCGATGAGATTTTTACCATTCTCATGGGCGAAGAGGTTGAGCCGCGGAGGGACTTTATTCAAAACAACGCCTTAGAAGTATCGATGCTGGACATATAAATGAACATTCATCAGGTTCATGCACGGGATCTTCCCGATCTTTGGTTCCAAGCGGTCCACGACATTTTGGATCACGGCAGACGATTTGTAATCGATCGCGGGTCCTATGTCGGGCAGACTCGACTTGAATTCGACTTCTTCACCGGCCATGTGAAATTTCCGGGTACATTGCCGCTCATTCCTGATATCCCGCCGAGTTGTGGAATCCCCAACCCGGTCGAGCATGACTATATCTACGGCGGGGCCGGGTACAGCCGGGCTTACATTGAATACCTCATGTCCGCGCGCAAGGAACCCGGCGAATCCTACACCTACGGCGAACGCCTGACGCGGGTTCAGATCAGCGGGGATAAATTAAAATGGTGGCGGGAGGAAAACAGGCAGATCATGGATCGGCGCGAGGTGGACGGCAACGTTCTTTTTGAAGAGAACGGCAGCCTCTATCTGAACCAAATCGAGTGGGTGATCGAAACCTACAAGAAATTCGGCCACCGCAACAACCAGATGGTGCTGCAGGTGGCCCACCCTTCCGACATCACTCTGCTGGATCCGCCCTGTCTGCGATCCATCGACACCCGGATCCAGGACGGAATTTTGCATTTTGTGATTTACTTCCGCTCGTGGGATTTGTGGAATGGATTCCCCGCCAATTTAGCCGCCATTCAAAATCTTAAAGAGTACATGGCCGCTGAGATTGGAGTCAAGGACGGGGAGATGATCGTAGAAAGCAAGGGACTCCACCTTTACGGGTATGCCGAGGATCTTGCCAAGCTGAGATGCTTGAAAACGTAGCTTGCAGCTCCTTCCTCAAGTGTACAAACCATAACATTTCACTCATAGAAGAGTGAAATGTTGGGGGACGGAGGATGAATGATCCTCATCTTCCCTTTTGCAAGTTCATGGCGCCGCAGCACGTCTTCGACCACCTGCAGCACACTCATGAACCTGGGTGCGCCGAACACCTTCTGGTAATGGGCTAACTGCGTTTCGACCAGTGACACGATTTGTTCGTGGCGACTGAGTACAGCGGCCGCGAACCCCTGCACATAGCCCTCGCATACCAACTCCACCACGTCGTAGCCATAGCCCAGGTCCTTATAGTCGCTTTGGCCGGGTTCGAGACCTGCGGTGGGAACACGGTTGACGATGTCTCCAGCGAACCCCAGAAAGCCCGCCATCTCGCGCACCAGCCGCTTGGGAAGGCCGCCGATCGGGCTGAGGTGAACCGCGCCGTCGCCGAAGAGAGTGTAATAGCCGATCCCGAAGTCCTCGTCCTTGTTGCCGGTGCCGGCGACAATCTTGTTCTCAGTGGCCGCCTTGGTGGAAAGCACGTTCGCCCGCACCCGGGAGATCATGTTGCCTTTGTGGAAAATGCTCTCAAAAGCCTCGGAGTTGGAGGCGCGCAACGCTTCTACCGCCTGGTCGATGCTGTGAACCTCGAAACGGATCCCGAGATGCCGGGCAACTGCTTCCGCATCCTGGATGTCGTCCGGCTGGTTCAGGCTGGAAGGCAGGATGTACCCCACCAGCTCATATTTCGTGTTCGGATGGCGATCAAAGGCCCGCTTGATCAGCGCCGCCGTGGTGCTCGAATCCACTCCGCCGGAAAGGCCTACCACACAACCGGTGGTCCGGGTGTATTGAACCTGAGCGATGACAAAATCGCCGATTTCGCAACTGACCCGCTCACAGTTCATTCGCGCCAATTTTATTCGCTTCATAGGTTATTGAATTCCGGAACTAGGCGGCCTTTTTCCAGAAAGGAGTGCAGACTTGCGGCGGAGCGCTTGAGTTTACCAAATATCCGTGAGGCGTTAAATAGTACAAAATTAAGGTCGATGTCAAATCGGAAATTAGGTTTCATCACCGTAAGGCGCTATCTTCGCTGATGGCCCATCGGATCCGATTCGCTGTCTTCGCACCGATCCCTTCAATGGTCTCTGCCGTTCTGGTCAAGCTGATCAATTGGGAGTTGGGCGCTGAAAACCCGGCTTGACGGGGCGCGGCGGCCGCCTTTACGAATCAGAAGTGTGAAAATGCAACCTGCAAGTGATCCAGCCAGACATCCACTATCTCGGGGGATTCGGCGGTTCCTTTCAAGATCGGCTCGACTTTGAACCCTTTTGCGGTCAGGATCGACTTCCAACTGTCCTCCTCCTCGCCCGCCATGTCGTTTTTTGCATGGTCGCCGGCCACCGACATCAGCGGAACAAGAAACACCTTTTTGACGTTGCGCTTCTTGAGCTTGGGAATGAGGTTGTCCAGCGAGTTGCTGCCCTCGACCGCCGCTACGTAGGCCAGCGAATCAAGCTCCTGGAAAACTTGGTTCATCGCCAGATAGACGGCATCGGCCGGGTGATGCTCGGTGCCGTGGCCCATGAAGATCACCGCATCACCGGCCTTGCGGCCGGGGATGTTTTTCAGGAGGGCCTCTGCCACCGTTTGCATGTCTTTGAAAGACGATAGCAGCGGCCGTGCCACGATGACCCCCTGGAAACCACCGGCCATCTGACCATAGAGGTGAACATTCTGATGAAGTTCGTGGAACTCCGCGCCGGGAATGGTATGCAGCGAAAGGACGGCCACATGGGTGTAGCCTCCATCCATAAGCTTGGCCATCGCCGTTTCAGGTGAATCCAAGATTTTGCCTTCCTTGCTGAGTTTGGCCCGGATCATGCGCGAGGTATAGGCCCAGCGCAGCTCGACGCGCGGGAAACGTTCCCGCGCCCGTTTTTCAACCGCGGCGAACGCTTGAGCTGCTTGCGGGTCGCTGGTCCCGAAGGCCACAAGCAAGATCGCCTTCTGCGCGGGTTTTTTATCGCCATGCTTAGCCATGGCATCCGCCGTGCCGAAAAGCAGCAGCATCATAACGATCGACAGGATCTTCTTGGCGCTCATGGTTTCTCCTCCTTTGAATTGATTTATAGATAGGCTTGCTTCGGCCAAAAAAAATCCTCAGAGCCGCATGGCTCTGAGGATTGCACCCTGGTTTGCTTGGTCCTCAGGTGGTTCGACCGGCAGACCCACGTGCCGGATCACCTTGAAGCGCTTCCCAACACCTTGTTTCTGAAAGCACGTCTTTCTCCGTCCGGCAGGTCTTCTGACTCTCGGATCTCTCTACTTTCCGGGCCTTCCCATTTCGCTTTCGCAGAACAGTGGCTTAATCCGGATTTCGTCCCCGATCACAGCGGCGGGACCGTTCCCGAATCACACGGGATTCCCTATTTGTAGATTGCGCACCGGATGGATTAGTATGGTTTTCCTTTAATATTTTTTGTGGGTTTCTGTCAACGGCTAATAATCATCCTCGCCGCCTGTCAGGCGTATCGGTCTCCTGGCGGACGGCGGTAGTTCGAAGACATACGGAAAACGCGGCCGTTCCATTTTTTCGATCGCCTCGGCCACCAGAAAGGCTTTGTCGAAGACCATGGAGAAGGGGACTTCGCCCGTGCCTCCCAGGTCGGTGATCGGGAAGGCTTCCGGAAGCAGCTGGACTCGACCGAAGACGACGAGCCAATCACCGTCGCGCAGCACGGGAAACCCCTCGGTGGAGACCATCATTCCCATAGCGATGGCATCCGCCAGACAGCACACCATATTGCCCCGCAGCAGGGCGAACTTTCCGATGCGGTCCAACTGGGCACTGCGCTTGATGATGCCGCGCGTTACATAGCGCTGGTCGGGCGGAGCGGCCTGCCCGGTCTGCAATGACAGGAAGAGTCGGGCCGGATTCGATTTAAGATAACTATCTCCGTTCCGGACCAAATAGGGGTCAGGATCGGTCCGGATCTCGGCCGGCGGCTTGGCCGCAAAACCAGCCGCGCCCTTCAGGGAGCCGCTGCCGGCATGCGCGGCCATTACCGCTAAGATCGCAAAGCACAGCGTGCGCAGCCCGTCGGACCGGCCATCCGGGCGGAGCAGGAATGCCGCGCCTGCCAAGCAAAACCCGACGGCCGCGGCGGCGGTGAGCGGGCGGAACCTGGGGTTCATAAACGCCGCGTAGGCCTCGGTTTGACAGAGAATCAGCATGTAAAGGCCCAACCCGAGGACAAGCGCTCCATCCAGTGCCAGCAGAACGCGTTTCATCAGCCTACCCGACCAGAAAGGCAAAAAGCTGGGTTAAACCAAACACACAGACCGTCGGCACGATGATCAGCAACCAGGCTATCTTTTTCGGAAACGCCGAAAAATACATACCCATCAGCTTGAGATCCACCATCGCGCCCAAGGCCATGAAGCCCACCTGAGCGGCCGAGGGCACATAAACAAAGGAAGCGGCGACAAAGGCATCCGCCTCGGAACAGACGCAGAGCAGAACCGCCAGAAGCATCAGTACGGCAATCGACAGGGAGGCGTTGCCTGCCAGAGCCTGAACGAACTGCCAGGGCAAGAATACCTTGAAGGCGGCCGAGGCCAGGGCGCCCAAGACGAGATATTTACCCATGTCCAGGAATTCGGAAGCTCCGCTGCTGAGAAGATCCAGAACCATCCAACGATTGCGCCCACCGGCCGACATGTGTTGAGCACCGTGAGAATGCAAATGGGTCATGTCCGGCAGCGAGGCCTGCCGATCGACCCAAAGGCGGCCGCCGCAGAGCCATCCGGCCAAGGCCGCGCTGCCGGCCACTGCCAAGGCTCGCATGGCGACCATTTGGAAGTTTCCGCTGAATGCCACGTAGGTGGACACCAACACCACGGGGTTGATAACCGGCGCAGCCAGCATGTAGGTGATTGCGCTCAGCGGCGGGACTCCCTTGTCCAATAGGCGTCGGGCCAGGGGCACCGAGCCGCACTCGCAGATAGGCAAGAGCATTCCGCCCAGCAGCCCGACCGTGATGCGGCCCAGCAACCCTTGGGGGATCCGGCGCGCGATTCGCTCCGTATCCATGTACCGGTCGACTGCGGCCGACAGCAGGGAACCCAGGAGCAGGAACGGGGCGGCCTCCAGAACGATGGAAACTGCAATGCGTGCCATCAATTGAATATCTTGAAGCATTATCCGAATCCGAGCTTTGCCTCCGCCGGCACTCCGCGATAGATGCTTTCCGGGGAATATCCGCTTTTCAGTTGCCGGAGCACAACCCTATAACCGAGTCAGCGTGATTGGCATATCACCGGGTTTCACGTATAACATTACCGGAGATTTAGCCGAAAACACCCATTTCTTCAACTTTCCGCCTAAAAGGAAGGCATCGATGAAGATGGACTCGATTCCATTCGGAACCACCGACTGGTCTACGGTAGCAAAAACCGAACATGCAGGCATCGGCGGGGCTGCCTGCTGGCGCACACGGCAGTTCAATGACATCCGGGTTCGAATGGTCGAATATCCCCCCGGCTATCACGCCGACCACTGGTGCTCCAAGGGGCATATTCTGCTGGTGTTAGAAGGCGAGCTTGAGACGGAACTGGCCGACGGCCGCAGATTCATCCTTAAACCGGGCACAAGCTATCAGGTGGCAGACGGGGCCGAGCCTCACCGGTCATCCACCCGGACGGGGGTCCGACTTTTCATTGTGGATTGAAGGCTTCGCTGCCAAACGGCGTGTGTGCCCGATCCGGCATAATTTACTTCGGCAATGAAATACGCCCAATTCGGCTATGTCACCATCGTTGCAGCGGGGTTTCGGTCGCTGCGACGTAAGGTGTGCGCCGGTTTAATTGCCGAAGTAATAACTTGACTTTGGCTGAGCGCCTTCTTAAGATTTCCCTATCCGTTTTGTTGGAATCTCAGCCGAGCGTTAGCTATCCTTCTTTTCCCTCCAGCGCGCTCTTTTAAATGGGTTCGACCGCCGCTCGGCTTCAAAGCATCAAACCACTCCCCGGGCCCGTTGAAACGGGCGAAGAACCGAGCGCTATAAGCAAAAAAATGCGATCGGTTTCCTTTGAACCCTCTATTGCAAGCAAAAAGGAGGCAACCATGAAACACTTGTGGATGAAAACGCTATCCGTCGGGATCATGGTGCTTATGAGCGTTTCGGTGGGCCACTCTCAAGGGCGCACACCGGAAGACGTCCAACGGCTGATGGAACAGAAAACGCCGCCGGCAGGATCTTTCGTGCCCGGCGAAGTCATCGTAAGAATGAAACCCGGCCTCCGGATCCGGGGGGCGGATTTAAGCCGCTTGGGAGTCCAAGAGAAAGAAAGGGTCACTTCCGGCGGCGAAATCATCTACCGCATTTCCCCCAACATCCGCACCACCATGTCGCGGGCTCAACTCCAGGACCGCACCCTGCAGCTCGTGCGCGAGTTCGCGGCCCGGCCTGATGTGGAATATGCCCAGCTCAACTACATCCTGCACATTTTTGATAAAACGCCCAACGACCCGCGCTATCCGGAGCAGTGGCATTACTTTTCCAACGGAGCCGGTTCAGGGCAGTCGCCGGGCGGCATCAACCTTCCGAAGGCCTGGGATGACTCGACCGGCAGCCCTGCGATCGTGGTGGCCGTCATCGACACCGGCATTCTGCCGAGCCACCCGGATATCCAGGGATCTCCGAATGTGGTGCCGGGCTATGACATGATCAGCGATGCCTTCATCGGCAACGACGGCGGAGGCCGAGACAGCGACCCGACCGACCCCGGAGATGCGGTAACGGCCGGCGAATGCTACCCCGGCAGCCCGGCTCTTCCCGACAGCTGGCATGGAACGCACGTCGCCGGCACCGTCGGCGCGGGCCAAACCAACAACGGCATAGGGGTCGCCGGCATCAACTGGAACGTCAAAGTACAGGCGGTTCGGGTCCTCGGCAAATGCGGCGGCACGACCGCGGATATCAACGATGGCATCCGCTGGGCCGCAGGCCTGTCGGTCCCGGGAGTTCCCAACAACCCGACGCCGGCCAAAGTGATCAACATGAGCCTGGGGACTCCTCCCGGAAATCCCTGCTCCATGTCGCCCTCCACCCAGTCGGCCATCAACGATGCCGTCGCCATGGGAACAACCGTCGTGGTGGCGGCGGGAAACGATGCCACGGACGCCTCCCAGGTGTTCCCGGCAAGCTGCAGCAATGTCATTACCGTTGCGGCCGGAGACTTCCGCGGTTATCTCGCCACGCGTTATTCCAATTATGGGGCAACCGTGGAGATCCTGGCACCGGGGGGGGACGTCCGGCGGGACGACAACGGCGACGGTCGACCGGACGGGGTGCTGAGCCTGGTGCATCCGAATGCCGGCACCTATGCCTACTACAACGGGACGTCCATGGCGGCGCCGCATGTGGCTGGTGTGGCGGCCCTCATGCTGGCGCAGCAGCCTTCGCTGATACCGTCCCAGGTGCTATCGAACTTGCAGGCGAACGCGCTGCCGCGCACTGCCGCTCAGTGCCCGCAGCCCTGCGGCGCCGGCCTGTTGAGCGCGGTTGCACCGGGAGCACCGCCCCCGCCGCCTTCCCTGGCGGTGTCCGTGAGGCTTGACTCCAGCGATCTGCAGACCGGCGAATCCACGACGGCCAGGGCCACCGTCACCCAGAACGGCGCTCCGGTCGCCGGCAAGTCGGTCGCCTTCAGCACCGGGAACTCGTCTGTCGCAAGCGTTGCGCCCGCTGCGGCCGTCACCGATGTGAACGGCCAGGCGCAATCCGCCGTAAAAGGGGAATCCAAAGGCGAAACCACGGTAACCGCCGCCGCCAACGGCGTGACGGCCGGTGCTCCAGTGCGGGTACCCGATGTGTCGCTCCCGGTCGTCGTCATCATCGCAATCGTGGCGGTTATGATCGTCATGAAACGAAACCGAGAAAAACCTGGGCCGGTTTAGTGATGATTACGAGCCTTCATATCGGCTCGTTCTGGAGCCGCCCGACAGGTCGTTTCGTCATGAAAGCTGCAGCCTTCCTAGTCCTCTTTCTGATGGTCTACCGCGACGATCTGCTGGGCCGGCTCCTGGGTCCCTGGGAGGAGTTAACTGCTCATGCCACTTTGGTATTGTTGCATTTTCTCAACGTGGAGGCGGTGCGGGTCGGCTCCCAGATCCATCACCCCGCCGGGTTTGCCTATGAGGTCTATTATCGCTGCACGGCCGTGCTGGTCGTGGCACTCCTGGCGGCGCTCACCCTCGCAACCCCGGCGTCCGTTCGGTCCAAATTGATCGGTTTAGGCGCAGGAATACCCGTGCTGGTCGGTCTGAATCTCATCCGCCTGGTGCAGCTCTTCTACACCGGCGTTTTCCATCCGGAACTTTTCGATCTGGCCCATGGGGTCGTATGGGAACTGATCCTCATGCTGGCCACGCTGGGAATATGGTGGAAGTGGAGCCGGTGGGCGACTCATGCGAGTCCGTTGAGGAGAAAGCGGAATGACCCCGTTTGATGCGTTTGAACGCCGGCTGACCGGTGTGGAACGGGAAATTTTCGAGGGGCTGACGGATCCAGCGAGGATACAAGCGTTTCTGGACGGTATCGCCTACAGCACCGACGACTTCTACCGAAGCCCGCTGCGGGTGTTGCGGGAGCGTAGCGCCCACTGCTTCGACGGCGCTATTTTTGCCGCCGCTGCCATGCGACGCATCGGCTATCCGGCGCTGATTCTTGACCTCTTTTCAAACGGCCGGGACGATGAACACCTCCTCGCCCTTTTCAAACGAAACGGCCGCTGGGGGGCGGTCGCCAAATCCAATTTCGTCGGCCTGCGATTCCGCGAGCCGGTTTACCGCACTCTGCGCGAACTGGCGATGTCTTTCTTCGAGCAGTATTACAATGTCGAACGCGAAAAGACTTTGCGCGGGTATAGCGGTCCGCTCAACCTGAAACGTTTCGATCGATTCGACTGGATGGCGAAGGACGAGCCCTTGGACCTCATCGCCCGGCGCACCGATGAGATCCGCCGTATCCAGCTGCTGCACCCTTCAATGGCGCAGAGTCTTTCGCCGGTGGATGAACGCTCCTATCGAGCCGGCTTGGCGGGGGCCGATCCGAAAGGCCTTTTCAAGCCCTCGCAATGAAGTCCGGTGCGCGTTTTTAAAGCCGCTGGTGGCGTTTGAGTTTGTCGTCCATTTCTATCCGCGCCGTAGCCCGGGCCTGAGCCCGCAGAATGAAGGCATCGCGCTGGTTCTTGGGCACCTGCGGCAGAAGTTCGGCAGGCTTGCGAGCCAATGTGAGCGCTCCGCTCGGGCAGGCACTGACGCAAAGCCCGCATCCGATGCAACGGTCCGGGTTCAACACGGCGCGGCCATCCGCCAAGGATAGGGCTTCCATCTGGCAACGTTCGATGCAGGCTTCGCATCCGACGCACTGGGCCGCATCATATGCAGCCACAAACGGAGAAGACACCGCCAGGGTGGGTTTGGGGTGCTTTTTGAGGTGCAGGAGCATCTGGCAGCAGTCCCCGCAACAGCAGCAGATGTTCACGATGTCCTGGGCGTTGCTCGGCTGCAGCACCAGGCCTTCCGCCTCCGCTTTCCTTATTATCTCCAAGGTTTCCTCCAGGGTGATGAAGCGCCCCAGCCCGTTGCGGGCGTAATACTCAGCGCCCCAGCCGAAGACGAGACAGGCCTCCACGAGCTTGTCGCACCCCGCTCCCTTGATGTGGTGTTCCCTGCGGCAGATGCAGGGGGCGACCAGGAATTTCGACTGCTGGCGAACGATCTCCTCGGCCTTCTCGTACGGCAGGACCTCCAGGCCCGCATGGATGCTTTTTCCGACCGGAACGGTGCGAAGCTGAGGTATCCGGCCGAACGCTTCCCGACCTAAATAGGGCAGGTACTCGTCCATATCTCGCACGAATTCCGGGTCAAGATCGTTCACATGGTATTCCCAGATGCCAACCACAAATTGGGCGGCCATGTAACGCGGCTCCCGCTCCGGGGTCTCGATGCTGAAAATAAGCCCCCTGCGGGAGAGCTGCTTGAGACGCGCCCCGGCTTCTTCCTGCGAAAGACCGGCCCTGGCGGCAATGGCGGCCGTCGGTTCGAGCTTCAAAGTCACTTGTGAAGCCAGCTGCGCCTCGTCCGGCGTGAAGAGGCGCTTCAGAATGCGCAGTTCCACGCCGCTTTCGGTTGACGGAAAACCTGAAGGCAGGCTGTCCAGGTGCTCTCGCAATCGGGCATAAACATCGGACATGACAGGAACCTCCCTGAAATTGGTTATGGGTCGACACGGCTTTGGTTCAATCCGAATCATTTCTTGCACGCCTCGTGCTTTTTGTAAAGATTAG
>CAZNAX010000012.1:0-32367 GCA_964570965.1 uncultured Desulfatibacillum sp. | reverse complement strand
GAGCGTCAAACCAATACACGGTTTCCGAGTAAGCGGCGGCGATCACGCCGGCACCGGCGGCGGGGGCGTCGTCTTCGATTCGATCCCCAATCTTGATCGCGAACATGGCTTCCCCGCTGTGGGGCAACCCCGGCGGTGGCGCGGTCGATGCGGCACCGGCCGTCGGCGGATCCGCTGAAGGGGCCGAGGATTTGGGTGAGGATGCGCTCTGAGCGGCCTCCTGCTTTCCCGGTTGCTGTTCACCGGCGGCGAAAGGGTCAGTGGCCTTGCGGATCGATTCGCCCGACCCGTACAGCCCCCACCACGCCCCGATCGCAACGGCGATCACCGCAGCCACGATCGCGAGCCGTCGCCGGGAGACAGGTGCGGAGGTAAAGGAACGAGCCGACGATGCACGCGCCGCCGGATGATCGCCCGCTGTGGTCCGGCCGAGCATGCGCTCGATCGAGTGTACCATCATTTCAAATTCGTCGTGGGCTTGCCCGCTATGCCACTGCGTCAGATTGGCCGCCTGAATACGTCGAAATTCAAGTGGAATCGAGACGTTTTCAATCAAGGCCGGAACCAGGCGATCACGTTCAAGCGCGGCGGACGCCTCGGTCCGCACCCAACGCGACTGGATAGACCGCGCGGTCCACAGCACCAGCACACACCCAGCGGCATTCAGCGCTGACTCGATGGCGTCGTCGAAGGCCACGCCGGCCGGAATCTGGCGATCCCACCAAACGGACAGACCCCGCGCTTCGAGTGCGCGTGCCAATTGCACCGCATGGGCTCGGTCTTCGCCGGCATAGCTTACAAAGACATCGTGCATGGGACCGATTCCGTCTGAGACGATACAGCGGCAGCCGGGGGCTGGTCAGAATCCGGTTTCGGGACTAAAATCTATCTATTTGTAGGAGTCTCTGAAGATGTGCCGCTATCCTTGGTAAAAATTTCGGACAAGAAAAACGCTGCAAGATGTTTTAGGATTGAATAATACCGTGTCCGAACGTCGTCAATATTCAGCCTGATCTGCGACGAGCTCGCGCCAGGATGATTGCATACACCCGAAAACGCCGGCCCATGTCAGCGGCTCGAGGCGGCAGTGCGTGTCGGCCGGCCGCCCGCATTCCAGGCTGCGAACGAGCTGGCGATTCAAGGCTTCCGCCAGCTGCTCGACGAAGGCCGGTAGGTCATCGGCCACGGGCGTGTCCGGGCCGGTGAGCCGAGGCAGGGGCACGCGCTCCACGAAACCCTCCGCACACAGCCCCTCCGGCATCCAGGAATCGATACCCGGCAGATCGGTCGTGACCACCCGGCAACCGCAGGCGAGCGACTCGATCACGACCAGCGGCAGACCCTCGAAAAAGGACGGCAGAACGAAGACGTCGGCGGTCTGAAGCACTCCGGCCAACTGCTCCTGCGGCAACGCCCCCAGGAAGACGACGTTTTCAAGATCCGCGGCCTGCCGTCGGATGGCGTCGGCGCCGGCGTTCCCTGCGGAGCCGGCCAGCAGCAGGCGGACGCGCTTGCCCGCGGGCGGCGTGACCTTCCGAAACGCTTCCACCAGCCAGGGTACGCCCTTAGGCGCGCTGATTTTTCCGGCATAGACGATGACCAGCTCCTCGCGGCCGGCTGCCGGCGAACAGGCGGCGTCGCACGTGAACAGATCGTCGCGGAAGCCGGCGCCGACCACGCGGATGCGCGATTCGGAAATTCCATAGGCCGCCACGATCCGGCTCATGTTGTCGGGATGCAGAGCGAACACCCGATCCACCGCAGAGCAGGCCGGGACGACGAAGGGCGCCAGGTGGGCGGCGTTCTGCAGCTGGCGAAGTTCGGTGCCGTGGCTGTAGGCGCACAGGGGGATGTCCGGAAAGAGAACCCGCGCCAGAGCGGTGAGCAGCCAGAGATGGTTGGACTGGATGATATCCGGCTGGAAATCCCCTGTGGCGCTGGCGAGGGCGGCCTCGAAGGCCTGAAGGTAGCCTTCCAGCATGGCGCCCGTGAAGGCGGAAAAGCGCGTGGAGGGATAGGGCATGATGTCGCTCATCCCGGGAACCGCAAAAGGGACCGGCGGGCGGTCGAATCGGACGGGGAACACATCGGCCGCCGCCAGCGGCGGAATGCCCGGCAGGGGTTCAGAGCCGGGCAGGCCGATCACCGCGCGTTGACGGCAGCCCGCTGCGCTTCCATGGTGCGCCATGGCCAGCAACGCCACGCCGCTGCCAGTCTTGCCGGGCTGCTGCGACAGGAGGTGCAGGATTTTTAACGGTTTCCCGGATGGGCGCTCCTGCCGCCGCTCCGGCGGCAGGAATTCAAGCAGCCGGCGCGCGAAAGCTCCGAACGGGCCTACGTCCTTCACGATGCGGTCATCCGCAGCGGCGCAGCTGCTGGCATTCATCGATTCAATCGGTAAGCGTTTCTATAGCAGTCGATTTAAAAGGAAGCGGTGCAAGCCGCTTCCTTTTAAGTGAAGTTGAGAATCATGCTGTCCTTCGCGACGTAGGATTCGAAGGGCAGGTCCGTCTGTTGGGCCAAATACCCCGGCACCACCACACCACTTTCGAACTGGGCGTAGTTGACGAAGGTTCGGCCGTCGATACGTACTTTCATCCCCTCCATCGGTTGTTTCAACGGAACGATTGCGCGAACATCGCGGAACCGTCGGTTCAGTTCAGAATATCCTAAGCGTTCGGCTCTCTGCCCGATGCTGACCTCGCGGTAGTGCTGCGACTCTTTCGATATTTCGCCGCGATAGTCTTCGTCGATCTGCCTAAGAACTTTTTTCAGATGATCTTCCATGGATGTTCCCCCAGTTTACTGCAATTTCAGGTCGAACTCTTTTTTCATACGGTAGGCGCGTTCGAAAAACGATTTCAGTTTTTGCTGCACGGCCCCGAACACCGTTCCCGGCGGGAAGTTTCCGTCGTCATCCGCTTGCCCGGCGGAAACGCCGGTCAGGACCTCGATGCCTTCGGCCACCGTCGAGATCCGGTAGGCGTGAAACTGCTTCTTCTTGACGGCATCGATCACTTCCCTGCGCAGCATCAGGTTTTGAACGTTGGAAGAAGGAATGATCACTCCCTGCTCGCCCGTCAAGCCCTTCTCCCGGCAGACCTCGAAAAAGCCCTCGATCTTCTGATTGACGCCGCCGATGGCCTGGATCTGCCCTTTCTGGTTGACCGACCCGGTGGCCGCAATGCCTTGCCGGATCGGGATGCCGGAGAGGCTCGACAGGATGGCGTACAGCTCGGTCGCCGAGGCGCTGTCCCCGTCGATGTCGTCATAGCTCTGCTCGAAGGTGATGCTGATGGCGAGGCTGAGCGGATGATGCTGGGCGAATACGCTTCCGAGGTAACCGGAAAGAATCAGAACGCCCTTGTCGTGGGTGCGGCCGCTCAGATCCGCCTCGCGCTCGATGTTGATGACGCCCGGCTTGCCCATGAACGTCTCGGCCGTGATGCGCACCGGCCGGCCGAAGGAATATTCGCCGATCTGGTAGACCGCCAGGCCGTTGATCTGTCCGACCACAGCGCTGTCGACGTCGATCATGATGGTCCCGTCGCGGTAGGATTCGTGTACTTTTTGTTCATACAGGCTGTAACGGAAGCGATGCTCCTGAAACGCCCGGACCACATGCCGTTCCGACACCACCTTGGCCCTCTGGCTGCGCGCCCAGTAATCCGCCTCCTTCAAAACCCCCAACAGCAGCCCGAAGCGGATGGACAGCTTGTTCTGATCGGAGACGTATTTTTCGCCGAACTCGACGATGGCGGCCACGCCTCTGGGGTTGAACGGTAAAAGAGTTTCCTCGCGGCAGACCCGGGCGATGAAGCGGGCATACAGCTGCACCGTTTCCGGGGTGCGCGCCACTTCCTGGTCGAAATCGGCCCTGACCTTGAAGATTTTGTTGAACTTGGCGTCGAAGTTCTGGAGCCACTCGAACGCCTCATAGCTGCCCAGCAGCAGCACCTTGGCCTCGAGCGGAATCGGCGCCGGGCGCAGCGAGGTGGTGCCGAAGGCCGATTCCTCGGGGACGTCCTCGATGGTCAGGCGCTGAGTCTGCAGCGCGCGCTTGAGCGCCTCCCAGACGTAAGGGTGCATGAGCAGCGATTCGATTTCCATGATCAGGTAGCCACCATTGGCGTTCAGCAGGGAGCCGGCCTGCACCAGGGTAAAGTCCGTGCTGACCGTGCCCATGTAGGCGCGTTTCTCGATACGGCCGAACACATTGAAATAGGTGGGATTGCTCTCGAAGATGACGGGCGCTCCCTTCATCGGCTCGCGGTGCACCAGCACGTTGACGTGGTAGTTTTGGAAGGGGGCTTTCGGCGGTTGCGGGCACTCGCCGGCGGCCGGCGGTTCGCCCTTCTCGGCCGGCATGAAAAGATTGAAATTTTCGACGATGTCCGCCTGAAGGCTTTCCAGATAATCCAGAACCGGCCCACGGTCCTTGAAATCGACACGAACCGGCCCGAGGCGCTTGCCCACGAGTGCGGTGACGACCTCGTTCATGAGCCGTTCGATGTCGGTGTGCAGCTGCTGGTTGAGCTTCTCGATCTTGCGGCTCGAGGTTTCGATCTCCGCCTGCATCTGCCCAACCTTGGCGTCGATCTCGGCCTTCACCGAGTCCGTGAGCTTCTGGTAGTCCTCCGCCGTGAGGATCTTCCCGCCCACGATCGGCACCACGGGATAGTCCTTCTCGGTGGAGTCGATGTGGAGGCTGCGCTCCGCAGCGAAGCGCTCAATTTTTTGAAAGATCGCCTGTTGCCGCGAGTTAAACCGCGATTTGATCTCGCCCAGTTTTTTCAGATAGGCCTCGGTTTCGAAGGCCTTGGGGATTTCCTTTTTGAGATCGTTGACGATCCGCTGGATTTTCTTGGCGAAGGAGGGCCCCCGGCCCGGCGGCAGCGCGATGGCTTGCGGGCGGAATTCATCCTGGAAGTTGTTGACGAGGCACCAGTCGTCCGGCACCGACTCGGTTCTAGCGCGGCGCGTGGCCAGGTCCCGCACGATGGTGGATTTTCCGGTCCCCTCCGCGCCGGTGGCGAAAATGTTGTAGCCGGGACTGCGCATGTTCAAACCGAACCCGATCGCCTGAACCGCCCGCTCCTGGCCGATCACTTCGTCCAGCGGGGCCAGCTCCGAGGTGTCCCTGAATTTAAAGCCGGCCGCATCGCAAGCCCGGCGCAACTCGATCGGTTTGAGTTCCAGGCGCTTGGACATGTCACGCTCTTTCGTTGCAAGTGGAGGGAATGCCGGCCGTGTTCCGGCGTGGCAGGAGTCTACCCGAATCGCGGCTGCCTGACAATTGCTTCCCGTTACCCTCTGGACAGATACCGCTTCAGATACCGTGCCGTATGCGAGACCCGGGTGAATTTCAGGAGCTCCTTCGGCGAGCCGCAGGCCACGAGACGCCCGCCCTCCGACCCGCCCTCCGGGCCCAGATCGATGATGATGTCGGCCTCCTTGATGATTTCGAGGTTGTGCTCGATGACGGCCACCGTGTGGCCGGCGTCCACCAGGGCCTGGAGCACGTCGATCAGACGCCGAACATCGGCCAGGTGCAATCCTGTGCTGGGTTCGTCGAGGATGTAAACGGTGTGCCCGTTCGACGGTTTGGCCAACTGCTCGGCCAGCTTGATGCGCTGGGCCTCGCCGCCGGACAGCGTCGGGCTCGGCTGTCCCAGGGCCAGGTAGCCCAGTCCCACATCGCACACGAACTGGGCAGACTGGCGGATGGGCGGGACCGCACTGAAGAACACCACCGCCTCCGCGAAGGTCATGGCCAGAACATCGGCGATCGTTTTGCCCTTGTACAGGATCTCCAGGGTCTCGAGGTTGAAGCGGCCGCCGCCGCAGACCTCGCAGGGCACGTAGACATCCGGCAGAAAGCTCATCTCCACTTTGGGCCGGCCCTGACCCTGGCAGGCTTCGCAGCGGCCGCCGGACACATTGAATGAAAAGCGCCCTGGACCGTATCCCCGGGTGCGTGCGGCCGGCGTCAAAGCAAACAGCCGGCGGATGTCATCCAGGAATCCGATGTAAGAGGCGGGCACCGATCGCGGCGTGCGGCCGATGGGGCTGTGGTCCACTTCCAGCACCCGCCGTACCGCCTTCCACCCGCTGATGTCGCGGCAGGCTCCGGCCGGCTCGCGCCGGTTGTGGAGGCGGTTGCGCAGCCCCTTGAACAGGGTCTCCTTGAGCAGAGAGGATTTGCCCGAGCCGGATACGCCGGTGACCACGATCAGCCTGCCCAGGGGAACGTCCACGTCGATCCCCTGCAGGTTGTTGGCGGATACACCCATCAGGCGGATCGCCGGGATGCTTCGCCACGGCCGCAGCCTGGATGTGATGCGGCGGTCGTGGCCGTCGATCAGGGCGCCGGTCACCGACAGCGGTGCGCGCCGGATTTCGGCCAGGGTGCCGGCGGCCACCAGCTTCCCGCCGTCGCGGCCGGCGCCGGGGCCGAGATCGATGATGGTGTCGGCCGCCCGGATGGTCTCTTCATCGTGCTCGACGACCAAAATGGTGTTGCCGCGGTCCCGCAAGGTTTTGAGAGCCTCCACCAGCACGTGGTTGTCCCGCGGGTGCAGGCCGATGGTGGGTTCATCCAGGATATAGCACACCCCGGTCAGGTTGGAGCCCAGCTGGGCGGCCAGGCGTACGCGCTGAGCCTCGCCGCCGGACAGCGTGTCGCCGCTGCGGCCCAACGACAGGTAGGACAGCCCCAGCTGGTTCAGGAGGGCCAGTCTGGACAGGATCTCGGAGACGACGGGCTCGGCGACGGGCTTCTGGTGAGCGGGGAATTTCAGGCTGCGGAGGAGCTGCTGCGCTTCGCCCGCCGGCCGCTGCACCAGATCCCAGATGGAACGGCCGCCGATACGGACCGCCAAGGCCTCGGGTTTGAGACGGCTTCCGCCGCACCGGCGGCACAGCGGTCCGTCTGCGGTCGCTTCGGCCTCCTCGTCGGCGACGACGACCACCCCGAGCCCGTTGCAGGCCGGGCAGGCGCCCTGCCGGCTGTTGAAGGAAAACAGGCGCGGATCGAGCGGCTCCAGTCCGATGCCGCAGGCCGGGCAGACGCCGTGCAGACTGAAGACCTCCTCGCCGCCGCCGGCGTCCATGAGGCTGATGTGGCCGTTGCCCTCCTCCAGACCGCGGGCGATGAGGGCGTCTGCCTGGCGGGCCGGAAGGCTTCCGATCACCAGCTCGATGGTGTGTTCGTGGTAGCGGGAGAGGGCCATCCCGGGGGCCAACCGGGTCAACCGGCCATCGATCCGCGCCTCGCTGAAGCCGCTTTTCACGGCGCGATCGAGCACCTCCTTGTGGAAGCCCTTGCGACCCAGCACTTTGAGCGCCAGCAGCTTGGCCGAACGCCGGCGGTATCGGCGTCGGATCTGCTCCAGGATGACGGCCTGGGTTTGGACGACCAGCGGCCGGCCGCAGCCCGGGCAATGCGGGGTGCCCAGCTTGCTGTAGAGCAGCCGCAGGAAATGGTAGGTTTCCGTCAGAGTGGCGACGGTGGAACGCCGGCTGGCATGACTGATGCGTTGCTCGATGGCGACCGTCGGCGCCAATCCGGTGACGAGATCCACGTCCGGGCGCTCCAGGATTTTCATGTACTGGCGGACATAGGGCGCCAGGCTTTCCAGATAGCGACGCTGTCCTTCGGCGAAGAGAATGTCGAAGGCCAGCGTGGATTTGCCGGATCCCGAAACCCCGGTCAGTACGACCAGCTGGTTGTGGGGCAAGGTCAGATTGAGATCCTGAAGATTGTGCTCGCGGGCGCCCTTCAGTTCGATCACGTGCGCCTCCGGCCGGGCATGGTAACCGGCGGCCGCTTCGGCGACATGCTCTCGGGAAAAGGCCGATTTTTTCAGCCGGCCCCGGCCGTTGAGATAGGCCTTGAGAAACCGGCCGGTATGCGAGCGTTCGACGGCGGCGATGGTCTCCGGCGGCCCGGCCGCCACGACTTCGCCGCCGGCTTCGCCGCCTTCGGGGCCCAAGTCGATCACCCAGTCGGCCGTCTTGACAACGTCCATGTTGTGCTCGATCACGAGCACCGTGTGGCCAGCCTCGACCAGACGCTGCAGGCAGGCCAGCAGCGTCCGGATGTCCTCGAAGTGCAGACCGGTGGTGGGTTCGTCGAAGATGAACAGCTTGCGCACGTCGTCGCCTTCGTCGGCCCGCAGATGGCGGGAGAGCTTGAGCCGCTGGGCCTCGCCGCCGGAAAGCGTGTTGATCGGCTGGCCGAGCCGCATGTAGCCAAGGCCGACGTCCGCCAGCGGCCGCAGCGCCGTGACCACCCCCTTTTCCTCGCCGAAGAACTCCAGGGCTTGGTCCACGGTCAGATCGAGGATGTCGGTGACGGTCCGGCCGCGGTAGGCTACCTCCAGTACCTCCGGCCGGAACCGGCGGCCGTTGCAGTCCGGGCAGGGCAGATAGACGTCCGAGAGGAACTGCATCTCTACCTTTTCGAACCCCTCGCCCCGGCAGGTTTCGCAGCGCCCGCCAGCGACGTTGAAGGAGAAATGGCTCGGGCCGAAATGGCGTTGGCGGGCGTCATCGGTTCCCGCCAGCAGTCTGCGGACCGGGTCGAAGGCCTTGGTGTAGGTGAGCGGGTTGGCGCGAGGCGTGCGCCCGACGGCGCGTTGGTCCACCAGCACCACATCGTCGACGTGCTCGATGCCTTCCAGGGCACGGTACCGGCCGGGACGGCCTTCCGGATCGCCCAGGGCACGCTTGGCCGCCGGGTAGAGGACGTTCTCTGCCAGGGTCGACTTGCCCGAGCCCGAGACGCCGGTGAGACAGACCAGCAGGCCGAGCGGGATGCCGACGTCAATGTCTTTCAAGTTGTTTTCGGCCGCGCCTCGGATGGTGAACCATTTGCCGTTGGGGGTTCGCCGCCGCGCGGGCACGGGGATCCGGCGCAGGCCGCGCAGGTACTGGCCGGTCAGGGAGCCGTTCACGTCGGCGGTGGGCCCGAAGTACATCAGGCGGCCTCCGGCCTCACCGGCCTTGGGTCCCAGGTCCAGAATGAAATCGCTCTCACGGATGATCTCGGGATCGTGTTCCACGACGACTACCGTGTTCGCCAGGTCGCGCAGGCCTTTGAGGATGCGCACGAGGCGGTGGTTGTCGCGGGGGTGCAGCCCGATGCTGGGCTCGTCCAGCACGTAGAGGGTGTTCACGAGGGAGGACCCCAGCGCCGAAGTCAGGGCGACCCGTTGGACCTCCCCCCCCGACAAGGTGCGGGACTGCCGGTCCAGCGTCAGGTAGCCCAACCCCACGTCGTGCAGGTACGTGAGCCGGCGGCGGACCTCATCGCAAACCATGCGGCCGGCCTCATCGGTTTCGGGCACGGGCAGGCGGTCGAAAAAGGCGAGGGCGCGGTCGACGTTCAGCGCATAGACCTGGGCGATAGTGAGCCCGTCCAGGCGGTAGAGCAGGGTGTCGTCCTTGAAGCGGGTTCCCCGGCATCGCGCGCACTCATCGTAGCTGCGATAGCGCGACAGGAAGACCCGCACATGCATTTTGTAGGTGCGGTTCTCGAGCCAGCGAAAGTAGCCCTCGATGCCATAGTAGGACTCCGTGCCGGCGATGATCGCCTGCTGCTGGGCGGTCGTGAGGTCCTTAAAAGGGCTGTCCAGCGGAATTTTCTGTTTGCGGCACAACTGCGCCAGGTCGTCGAACTCCACCCGGCCGTCCTGCCTGCGGCCGAAAGGTTTGATGGCTCCATCCGCCAGCGACAGCGAGCGATCGGGGATGATGAGATCCAGGTCGATGCCGATGGTGCGGCCGAATCCGCGGCAGACCTCGCAGGCGCCGACGGGGCTGTTGAACGAGAAGAGGCTGGGCAGCGGCGCGCTGTAAACGATCCGGCAGGCGGCGCACTCCAGTCGGCGGCTGAAGGCGTGGTGGCCGTCCGGCGGCAGCCACACATCCACCCGTCCCCCGCCGAAACGGAAGGCGAGTTCGACCGAATCGAGCGCTCGTTTTTTCTCGCCGGATCGGAAGGGCCAGCGGTCGGCGACGACGGCGATCTCCTTTTCATCCGGGGTGGGCTTCCACTCCTCGATGGGAGCGATGCGGCCGTTGCGATAGAAGCGGTCGAAGCCGAGCGGCATGAGCGCGCCGCGCAGTTCGTCGATCCCGGCCCCGTTCAGGGGGTAGGGAAAGGTGATGACCACCGGCGAACCGTCCGGCAGGCCTTGCAGCCGGCACCAGACATGCTCCGGCGTCTCCGGCGCCACCGGCCGGCCGCAGGACCGGCAGTGCAGCTGGCCCCGGCGGGCATAGAGCAGCTTCACGTAGTCGGTGATCTCGGTCATGGTGCCGACCGTGGAGCGCGAGGTCCGCACCGGATCCTTGCGATCGATGGCGATGGCCGGCGGGATGCCGTCGATGCGGTCCGCCCGGGGCCGATTCATGCGGTCCATGAACTGGCGGGCGTAGGGCGAGAAGGTCTCAATGTAGCGCCGCTGTCCCTCGGCGTACAAGGTGTCGAACGCCAGCGAGGACTTCCCGGAGCCGCTCACCCCGGTAACGACGGTGATCCGGTTCAAAGGGATCTCCAGGTTCAAATTCTTGAGATTGTGCTGGCGGGCACCTTGGATTCGGATCGAGTCTCGTTTTATCATTACGCAGAAGTCCCCATCACGTTTGGAAAACCGTTTTTCAAATCGGGCAGAGTAAGGTAATCTTAAAAAGAATCATTTGCAAACCTGGCCCGACTGCTTGCATGCCGCCTACTGAATGCATAAGTTGTTATTTGTATTTTGTTTCATATGGCCGTCGAGATAACGCTGGGGGATGAGCGGTGCGGCGAGTCGGGCCGGCATGGGGAGAAATTTCATGAAGAGATTCGTCAACTATTTTCGGGTGCTCGGCGTGTGGGCCGTGTGCATGGCCATGTTTCCGGCGGCCGTCCAAGCCGCCGACGAGGCGCTGCTCCCGCCCGAGGTCGTTGCAGGGGCCGAGCATCTGCTGAGCCTGGTCGGCCCCGACAATCGGGAAACATTCCAGCCGGAGCGGATTACGGGACTCATGGATTTCGTCGTCCGGTCCAAAAAAGACGGGATGCGGTTTTCAGCCGAGCCCGGCAACGGATTTTCTTCGAGTTACAACGAAGTGGACGTTCGCACCCGCCTGGTCGACCTGCTTCAGTATGCATTCAATCCCGCGATTCCCTGGTTTGCCACGAGCCCTTCCTCTTTGCGCAGCACCGCTTGGAAACAGACCGAAAAGCCCTGGACAGGCCTGCCGCGATTGTGGGAGCTGCTCGACAACGCCGACGCCCCGGTGGTGATCCGGGGGGTGGAAGCGGTCGAAAACACGCCGGACATCTTTTCCGGAGGCTACTACCGCTATGACCTTGACCGCACCCTGATCCTTCTAACGAGCGGACCGCGGCGCACCGTCATTTCCATTTCCAAGCAGGCGGGTGTGTCCGACGTGGGCCGCAAAGGTTTCATTGTCGGAAACGACGAGGATTGGACCTATTTCTACTCCGGGGAACCGGGGCTGAACGTCACCGGCCTCGGGTGGGTCAAATCCTACATGTATGACTCGGCCGGGATATCGGTCTATACCGAGGCCGGGCCGGAACAGGCGGTGGTGCGCGCGGGCAACTTCAAATGGCTGCGGGCCGGCTGGTCAAACATCAACATGGTTCAGAACGATCATATCTACCAGGGAATGGTGCGGTTCGCGCGGGCGTTCAGGGAGGTTTTGGAATCCCCGCGCCTGCCGGCCGTGAAGGTCTTTGAGAATGACTGCCTGAAGATCGCGGAGCTTTCGGACTCCGCGATCCGGGACCAGATGAAATCCTACCGCCAGCTGCTGGTCCTGCGCGCTGAAAAGCTCGACGGTGGGGCCCGCCGCCATCTGCCGGAGGTCTTTCATTCCGAAGACTACTGGCAGGCCTTCAAGCGGAAGGACATGGAATCCACCCTGGTGCTGGAAACCCTCAAGGGCTACTTGGGAAAGTCCTCCCCCGGAAAGCCGGGATCTAACCTTTCCGCCAACCTCTCAGCCCCCACACCAGGAAAGCTAACGCCAGTGCCGTGACGGCGGCCGACGTAACGCCTGTTCCAACGATGCCTAGCGCCAGCCAGACCGGCCCGCCCAAGAGCGCGCCGCCCACGCGGCCGAGCCCCGCTGCCGCATAATAGGCTGCAACCATGGTCGCGCGCGACTGCGGGAGAACTTCCGTCGCGAGCGACAGAATGGTCACAATGGTCATCTCGAAAATGCAGAAGTGCGCGAACAACATCGCCAGGGCGAGGGGAACGGTCACGGCCGCGAACGGCAGGAACGCATAGGTCAAAATGCACAACGAGACCCCGCCGATGGCGGTGCGTTTCAATCCAAGCCGGTCGGCGAGTCCGGCCGTGAGAAACTCACCGGCGAGTTCCGCCGCACCGATGACGCTGGTGCCCATTCCGAGCTCCAGCAGGCTCAACTGGAACGCCTGCTCCAGCCAAACGCCGTAGACCACGAACAGGTTGTCCATGGCGAGGTTGAAAAGAAACGCATAGCCTGCCAGGCCCAGCGCGGCGCGGCTCCCAAGGATCTCCCGCCAATTGGCCTTTAGATCGAACTTGGCGTGCGACGGCGACGGAGTTCGCCGCTCGACCGGGACCACCGCCGTCAACATCAACAGCCCCGCCAAGCCCCATATGCTGAGCGCAATGAAAGCCGCGCGCCAGCCGGCACGGTCGATCATAAACGCCATGGCCGGTATGCCGATCAGCGTGCTGGCGGCCCAGGCCGTTTCCAGAAAACCGACAACCAGTCCCCTGCGCCGGTAGGGAACGCGGGAGCCGACATATGCCTGCAGGGCCGGGTCGAACAGGCTCTTGCCGAGACCGCTCAAGAACTGGGCCATGATGAGGATGCCGAAATAGGGAAACAACCCGCCGGCCATCATCCCTGCTGCGAGCATCGCCATGCCGATAAGCATCATCCCCCGGTAGCCGAAACGGTCGGCCAGCGGACCGGTCGCCATCCCGAGCAGGTTGGTAGCCCAGTTCACCGCAATCAGGGCCGTGATCGAAGTGAGGGGGACGCCCAGTGTCCGGCTGAGGTCCGGCGCAAAAGGATAGATAAAGCGGCGAGCCGTGTTCAGTGCGGTGCGGCAAACGATGCTCGCAGCGATGGTGAGTACAAGCCGATCGGCAGATTCATCCAGGGGTGGCGGTCCTTGGGGCTGAGGCATGGGGTGTCTCCGGTGCCAGCAGGAAGCTAGTTCCGCAACGGCCCTACCACGAAACCATCGGCCTTTCAATCGATGTTCGCCCCATTTTCATAGACGGGAATGCCCTCCGGTTCTGAGTTCGCGCCTCATCATTCACCCAGAGACCCGTGCGCTTGACGCGCCGGCAAGAATGAATAGATTGTCGCGCAACATCGCTACACCAATCCCGCTTCAAGGAGGTCACCTATTGGGATGAAAACGTTCACCATAGTAGTTCTTTTGGTCTTCACACTTGCTGCGGCAGCCTTGGCAGCATCTCCGCAAAAGCAGGCGGCCTATAGCATCCCCGATGCCAAAAGTTACAACGTTCACTTCGGGGACATGGATCCCAACAACGACGGCAAGGTCAGCTGGCAGGAATTCAAGGCGTTTTTTCCAAAAGCGGATGAAAAAGTGTTCGCTTCCATCGATCTGAACAAGGACGGCGCCATCGACCACGACGAGTGGCATGACTTCAAGGCCGCCTACGATCTGAAACACAAGGATTGACGACCTCTCCATGCGATACGATCCGGTCGACCCGCAGCTGTTCATTGAAAACCGCCGCAGGCTGGTGGCCCAGCTCAAGCGGAAGTCCCTCGCCGTTTTCAACTCCAACGATGTCGTGCCGACAAGTGCGGACGGCGTGCATCCGTTCGTGCAGCAGACCGATTTTTTCTACCTGTCGGGAATCGACCAAGAGGAAAGCACCCTCGTACTCTTTCCAGACGCTAGAGAGGAGAAGCATCGGGAGGTCTTGTTCCTTAGAGAAACCAACGAGCAGATCTCTCTGTGGGAAGGAAAGAAATACTCCAAGGAAGAAGCGGCGGCCATGTCCGGCGTGAAGACGGTTTTCTGGAACTCGGAGTTCGAAAGCGTTTTGCGAGGCTTGGTCTTCCAGGCCGACCGGATCTACCTCAATTCCAACGAGCACCTGCGGGCGGCCGCGGTCGTAGAGACTCGCGACACGAGGTTCGGGAAATGGTGCCGCGAGGCGTTCCCCCTGCACCGCTACGATCGGCTGGCGCCGATCCTGCACCATCTGCGCGCTACCAAATCGGCCATCGAGATCGATCTGATCCGGCAGGCCGTGGACATCACCGGGCGGGCCTTCAGACGCCTGCTGGGTTTCATCCGGCGGGGGGTCTGGGAATACGAGATCGAGGCCGAGGTGTGGCACGAGTTCCTGCGCCGCCGCTCACGCGGCCCGGCCTTTCAGACCATCGTGGCCTCGGGTCTCGACGCCTGCACTCTGCATTATGTGCAAAACGACAAGCAGTGCCGGGACGGGGACCTGGTTTTGATCGATTTCGGCGCCGAATATGCCCACTATGCCGGTGACCTCACCCGTACCGTGCCGGTCAACGGGCGCTTCGCTCCGCGCCAGCGCGCGGTTTACGACGCCGTGCTGCGGGTCCAGAAGGCCGCCATTCAGATGCTGCGCCCCGGCAGCACTCTAAGCGCTTACAACGATGCTGTCGGCCGGGTCGTGGAGGACGAGCTGATCGAATTGGGCCTGCTTGACCCCGCGGCCGTCCAATCCCAACCCAAAGATAAACCGCTCTACAAAAAATACTTCCCTCACGGAGTTTCCCACCATCTCGGTCTGGACGTCCACGATTACGGCGACAGATTCCGGCCGTTCGAAGCGGGGATGGTGTTTACCTGCGAGCCGGGCATCTACATCCGTGAGGAAGGCATCGGCGTGCGTATCGAAAACGACATCCTGATCACCGATCAGGGCCCGGTGGACCTAACAGCGGATATCCCGCGCGAAGCCGATGAGATCGAAGCCCTGATGCGCTCCTCTCAAGCCTGAGCGGCTTCCGGCAGCACTCCGCCCGGAGTTCTCACGTGGACGTCGCGCTGAGGGAATGGGATTTCGATGCCCGCCTTCTTGAACGCTTCGAAAATGGCGAAATAGAGATTGCTTTTGACCACCCGCTCGGCATATAGGCGCACGTCGATGCACACCACCAAATCAAAGTTGAGCGAACTGTCGGCGAATTCCGAGAAAATAACGCGTGGATTTTCGTGCTTGTAAACCATGGGTTCCTTGGCGGCTACTTCCAGCAGAATCCGCTCGATCTGTCGCGGGTCCGATTCATAGGAGGCCCCTACCGGAAGCGAAATCCAGATCGTAGGAGAGGACAGGGTGTAATTGATGATGGTGTTGGACACCAGGTTGGAGTTGGGCAAGAGGTATTCGACGTTGCCCCGCGTGCGTATTCGGGTTGAAAGGGGATGGATGTCCGTGATCATGCCGACAGCCTCCTCGACCTTAATCCAATCGCCCTTCCGGACCTTGCCACCAAAAATGATAATGAAACCGGAGATCAGGTTGGCCGCCATGCTCTGGAGGCCGAGGCCGATGCCGACCCCGATGGCGCCGGCAAACACTAGCAGGAAACCGAAATCAACCCCCACCGTGTCGAGGGCGATCAGTATGCCCACTCCGAAGAAGGCCAGCCGGATGATCGTGTTGACGGCATAGCCGGTGCCCTGCTCAATTCCGATGGCCGGATACGCCTTGTAGTCCAGGAAGGCCTGCAGCATGCGGGACATGAAGATGAAGAAGAGCAGGATGAGCAGGGCCTTGAGGATGATCCAGAAGCTCAGGGACGTCTGCCCGACCTTCAGCACAGGAAATGAGAAAACGCGTTCGATCGGGTTCAGGAGGCCGAGCATGTTCAGCAGCAGGGCGGCGGTGCCCACCGCCGCCGCGTAGCCCATGAAGGCCTTGGCGGAGTCGACCAGGAACTGACCCCGTTCGTCATCGACCGGTACCTTGGAGGACCAGCGCTCCAGTCCGACCCGCAGCGCATGGTAGGACAGGGCCAGAAGGAGTAAGGCGCCCACCGTCAACCAGATGTTCACCAGCAGCACCCGTCCGAATTGCCGAAAGCCGAAAGACCACAGCAGGGCGAGCAGGAAGGAAATCCCGATCAGCGGAAGATAGAATCTCCTGAGAATTCCGACGTAGTTTTGGTAGCTGCGGTACGGAAGATCGGGCAGAAACGACAAAATGGCGCGTTTGTTAAGCATCAGCAGGAGAAAAAGACAAACCACCGAAACCGTGATGGCAAACTGCAGGAACGCCAGAACGTCCCTCCGGAAATGAAACGCCTCCGCTCCCATGAACAAGGCGATGCAGCCTGCTCCGTAAAGCATCAGGAGCCGGACGAGGGAGAAGATCTTGCGCCCGTGCGCCTTCGTTACCTGAAAGAGCCCCGCCGTCAGCAGCTCCCGGAAAAAGCCGATCGCCAGGGCGGCCAAGGACCAGAGCACCAACAGCCGCCTCAGGAGCACGAACCAGGCGGCTTGAAAGCTGATCAGCGAGTTGATCAGTGCGTAGATTCCATAAAGGATCAGGGGGATGGCGGCCGCCACGACCACGCGCAGGGCAGCCAGACCGAAGGGATAGGCGGCATCCGGAATGCGGTGCCGGACGGGAGCGAGCGCGGCCTCGATCCGGCGCATCACGCGCGCCCGGCCCATGAGGCTGTAAAGCACCGCGGATATGAACGTGAGCACCACGAGTGATCCCGCCAGGCCCAGCACCCGGCCCTGCGCCAGCACCAGTCGAATCCATTCGGGCGACCTCAGGGGCAGTTCCAGCCCCCATGTGTAGAGATAGTCGATGGTCTGCAGGTCCCACCCAAGGTTTGAGCGAAGGAAAAGGGTGCGAGCCTGTTTCTGGATCTCCTCCTTGACCCCGGCGGCTTCCTTGACGATGGCCTTGCCCATGTCCTCGGAAATGGAAATGGCGGGCGGCTCTTGGTCGCCGGCGGCGTTCTTGGTTTCGGCGGCAAACAGACCGGCTGACCCGCCGGCGAAGAGAAGCCAAACCAGAAAAAAGAAGAAACATCGATGCGCGTTGATCAGGCGGGTTGGTTCGGACAAATTAGATCCTCTAGAGATGGTCCGGGCGAAGTTGGTGGTAGCGATCGGCTGCCGATCAAGCCCTCTCTCGCGGGAGGTGCCTCCTGCCGGCGCCGTTCTGCGTATGCGTTCATGCTAAGAGATCGTCGCGAAAAAGGCAAGTTTTTCCTCGGGCGGAGTGACCTTTGCGGACCGGATAAACCTGGCGTTCAGCGCTTCGCCCGATAAAACAGGGCCATCCCGCCGGCAATGAGCCCCATCCCCTCGATGTGAAACCCGTGGATCGATTCGTCCAGCAGCCAGACCGAGAGCAGCGAGGCGAACACCGGGATCAGATTGATGAACAGTCCGGCGCGGTTGGGGCCCACCCGATCCACTCCTTTGTTCCAGCAGAAATAAGCGACGATCGACGGAAATAGCGCCACGTACAGAAGGCTGAAAACGATGTCCCGGTCGAGTGCAAAGGGGCCGACGACCGCCAGCTCCGCCAGGTAAACGGGGAAGAGCCCGGCGGCGCCGAGGGCAAACGTGGCGGTCAGAAAGCTCAACGCATGGATGGCGGGTCGCCGCCGCAGCAGGGCCGAGTAGAGACCATAAAACAGCACGGCGATGACCATGAGCAGGTCGCCCTGCACGAAGGACAGGGTGAGAAGGGATCTCAGATCTCCCCTCAGCACGATCAGGCCCGCCCCGACCAAACACAGCAGCACGCCCGCCGTCTGGCGGCCCGTCACGCTTTCCCCGTATAAAAGACGGCTCAGCAGGACGATGACGGCCGGCATGGTGGTCTGGATCAGCGCGCCGTTGATGGCCGTGGTGGTGTGGACGGCGGTGTAGAGCAGGGTGTTGAAGCTCGAGATGCCCAGGACGGCCAGCAGGAACAGCCGCTTCCAGCGCCGCGAGATCTCCTGCCAGTCCAGGGCGACGTGGCGCAGGGTAAACGGCAGGATCAGCAGCAGAGCCAATGTCCAACGCCAGAAAGCGAAGGCGACCGGCGGGATGAGATCGGCCACCCCCCGCGCCAGAACAATGTTGCCCGCCCAGCACAGGGGGGCGACGCAGAGAACCAGGTAGGGTATGACGCTTTCGACGAACCTCCGGTGGGGTTGGTTGATCATCCTGCTAGATGCGGGTTGCTGGAGCCAGCACGATGCGGGCGTCGGCGACCACGCAATGCTCCGACGAGCAGAACACCGGGTTCAGGTCGATGGAATCGATCCGGTCACCGAGCGCCATGACCAGTTCCGAGAATCCCAGCACGGTTTCGATCAGCTTGGACCGGTTGACGGCGGGAACGCCGCGATAGCCGGTGAGAAGCCGGCTGCCGCGCAGGCAGGTCAGCATCGACTGAACGTCGGACGCTTTGAGCGGTGCCATGCGCGTGGCCGTGTCCTTGTAGATTTCAACGGCGGTGCCGCCGATCCCGAGAAGGACCACCGGGCCGAACTGGAAATCCAGCTTGGCGCCGACGATGAGCTCGTGTCCCGACAGCATTTCCGCAACGATGACCCCCTCGAAGCCCGGCAACCGGCTGAAGCGTTCATACGCGTCCGTGAGATACCGGCTGTCCGCAATTCCCGGCTGGACCCCCTTGACATCGGATTTGTGCAGAATCTGCGGCGACACCACTTTGGCCGCGACCGGATAGCCGATCTCCGCGGCGGCCGCGAGCGCATCCGGCAAAGACCTGGCCCAGGTGAACCGCGGGACGCGCACGCCGGCCATTCCCAGCAGACGCAGGGCCTCCGGCTCCAAAACCCAGCCGTGCGGCCGGGCCGCTTCAATGATGCCAACCAGATCCGGGCTCAACATGGCCTGCACCTCCGCATAGCTTCCATCATGAAGGCCGCCCCGTCGATCGAGGAGGCCACGGGGACGTTGTTGAGTTCGAAGCCTTCGATCAGGATGCGGTATTTCTCGACGTGCGGCACATAGGCCACCAGCGGTTTGCCGCTTTGCTGGTGGACGTAGCTCAGCCGGGCGCCGAGGTCGGAGCTGATTCCCGGGGAGTAGGGCAGCAGCAGGAGCAGGACGGCGTCCACTTCGGCGGCCTCGCTGAGCACGGTGAGGGCCGCCACGAAGTCGTCGTCGACGGCGCTGCCCGTTAGGTCAACCGGGTTTTCCAGCGAAGCGATGTCCCGGACGTTGGCGGACAGGCCGGCGCGCAGCTCGCCCTTGACGGTTTCCGAAAGACGCGGGACGTGCAGCCCCAGGTCGGCGCAGATGTCGGAGGCAAGGGCGCCGTGGCCGCCGCTCACCGTGATAATGCCGACGCGGCCCTCGATCGCACGCGGATAATGACTGAGGGATTCGCAGAAGCAGGTCAACTCAAACTCATTGCGGGCTTCGACGATGCCGTGCTGGGCCAATACGTCCGAAAATACTTGATAATCGCCGGCCAGGGAGGCGGTATGGCTGCTTACCGCGCGGCTGCCTGCGGTCGTCTTGCCGGCTTTGAGAACGATGACGGGTTTAGGGATTGCGGCCGCCAGCTCCACGAAAGCCCGGCCCTCGTTGCGGCCGAAGCCTTCCACGTAAAACGCGATCACCCGGGTCTCCGGATCGGCCGCGAGGTGGCGCAGCAGGTCGAGTTCGCGGATCAGGGCTTTGTTGCCGATGCTGACCGCCAGCGACAGCCCCAGGCCCTGCTCGGTGAACTTCACCATCTGGTCCACCAGGACCCCGCCGCTCTGGCTCACGAAACCGACGTGGCCCGGGTTGGGCCGGACCAATCGTTCCCCCGGCAGGAAAAAAGTGTCGAAATGCCCCGGCGCATAGATGCCGAGGCAGTTAGGCCCGATGAAGGGAAAATCCGCCTCGCGGGCCATGGCCGTAATTTCTTCCTGGAGGTCGGTGCGGCCGATTTCGGCAAAACCGCCGGAGACGATCACCGCGCCGCCCACCTTCCGGCGGATGCACTGGGAGAGCGTCTCGGGCACGTGGTCCGCGCGCACCGCGATCACGGCCAGGTCGACCGGTCCGGGGATTTCGTCCATCGAGCGGTAGACCCGGTCGCGTTTGAAGGCTCCGCCTTTGGGATTGACCGGGTAGACCTTGACGGGATAGCGCAGGTGGATTTTGTTGTAAATGACGTTGGCGGGATGCCGCTCGTTGGATAGCGACACCCCGGCCACCGCGATGGTCTTGGGTTTGAAAAGCGGCGTGAAGTTCACCGGTCCCCTCCTCTGTCCTTACCGATCGAGGGCTCTCTCCAAGGGCGATGGGTTTGATAGGAAGCTGCCACTTGGGCCGCGCATGATCTCACTGCGCCGGGACCAGCCGAAGCAGCCGGTCGCCGCCCGGGCGGCCGGGACCGTAGGCGTCCGTGTCGGAGGTGATCACGTAAACCGATCCGTCCATTCCCTGCGCCACGTCCCGCAGACGACCAAAGGCATTTTTCAGCAGATGCTCTTGCCCCACCACTTTCGGGCCGTCGAGCTTCAACCGCACGAGCATTTTGCCGGTCAGGTTCGTGAAAAAGAAGTCCCCCCGCCATGCCGGGATGGCTTCGCCGGTGTAGAACATGCATCCGGCCGGGGCGATGGCCGGCGTGTACTCCGCCAGGGGTGCGACGGTACCCTCACGGATTTCGCGGTGGTGCACGAGCGGCCAACCGTAGTTGGCACCGGCGACGATCAGATTCACCTCGTCTCCGCCCCCGGGGGCGTCATTCCACGAAGGGCCGTGCTCGGTTTGAAAGATCAGGCCGGTTCCAGGCTGCACGGCCATGCCCTGGGAGTTGCGGTTGCCGTAGGAGAATATCTCGGGACG
The DNA here is from genome assembly GCA_964570965.1 of uncultured Desulfatibacillum sp. Taxonomy (GTDB): domain Bacteria; phylum Desulfobacterota; class Desulfobacteria; order Desulfobacterales; family SpSt-501; genus SpSt-501. Next base: position 11,489 of record CAZNAX010000012.1, on the reverse strand, counting down.
GGCGTTTTTTCGCCCTACCAACGGGTTGTCCGCCGGAACCGTACCGTCGTCGTTCAGGCGCAGGGTTTTGCCGTTGAGATCCATCAGATTCTGGGCGCGCCCACCTTCTCCGCGCTCGCCCAGGGTGATGTAGAGCGTGCGGTCAAGCCCGAAGCGGATACGGCTGCCGAAATGCTTGGGCTTGTCGCTGCCGGGGAAGCCCGCAAAAACGACCTGCATGTCCTTCAGACTTCCGGGGGTCTCCACCCAGCGCGCCACCCGAGTCATCAACCCTTGGCCGGAATCCACCGTGTAGCTGAGATAGACCATGCGATTGCTGCGGTAGTCCGGATGCAGGGCCATGTCCAGCAGGCCGCCTTGTCCCTGGTATGCGACCGGCGGCAGCCCTGCCACCGGGGTGGCGGAAAGCACCCCGTTCTGAACCATCCGCAGCCGGCCCGGCCTTTCAGTGATGAACAACCGTCCGTCTGGCGTCGGGACGACGGCCCAGGGGCTCTCCAGGCCCTCCGCGACGATTTCCACCCGAAAGGAGCCCGACGTGGGTTCCAAAAACGGAATGTCCGCGGGGGCCAGCCGGGATCGGAGCCAGGCGGCCAAATCGTAGGACTCGGCGGGAGAAACCCATCCCGCGGCCAGGCCGAATGCGAAGCAGGCCAGCAGCGGCTTGAACCGGATCATGATACTGGACATAGACCCTCACGGGCTCGTAAACGGCCATTCAGAAACGCTTGGTTTCGGTTAGGGTCTACCACAGAAACGACTACCGCCGCAACGAGATTGGTTTTGCGTCGCGGGTGTGATAAGACAGCTGCATTGGCGTGATTCGAGCCGATGAGCCTCAACTTGCCGCGGCTTGCAATTTGGAGAAGCGCCAGACCCAAGGCGCGCGGATACAATGGACGACCAGGCGGTGGATTCTCCGCTGCACCATCATTTGAAGACTCTCCGGGCGGAGCTGCCCCGGCTCGCGGATTTGCTGAAGCTGGAGGCCGGGCCGGAGCTCGCTTCTTGGTGCAAGATCGTGGACCTGCGGCTGCTGACCCGGTTCGATCCCCGGTTCCCGCTGGTCGCCGCGATTTGCGGCGGCGGGTCTGCGGGCAAGTCCACCCTTTTCAATTCGCTGGTCGACGGGCGGTTTGCGCCCACCGGCGGGCGGGCAGGCATGAACCGGCGGGTATTGTTCTCCGTCCCCGAGCGCATGGCGGAACAGACCCGGCTCATCGCCTCCCTGCTGGAGCCTTTTGCGGCAAATCCTGAGCCGCTTAAGAACCCGGAGGACCTTCTGCGGCCCGGTGGCCCGCTTTTTCTCAAGACCCGGCCGGGGGGCTTTGATCTGGTCCTCATGGACACCCCGGACTTCGATACGGGTGCGGGTGGGCAGTATGCCAACCGCCCGAGCGCCCAAGGCGCCCTCGAGGCCGCCGATCTACTGATCTACGTCTTCACCAATTCCAACTACAACAATCGCGACAACACTGATTTCATCGCCCGCATGCTCACCGGCATCGGCCGGCGCAAGTGCTTCCTGGTGTACCGCTGCTACCCGAGTTTTACGTCCGACGAGGTGACCGAACATGCCATGACCGTGGCGCGGAACATTTACGGTGCGGACGCCGCGCGCTATGTGCTGGGAATCTTCCGCGCCGACGAGGACAACCAGATTGCCGCCGGGGAACGCTTCATCGCCCTGCGGCCGGTGCTTCCGCCGGACCGTTCCTTTGCAGAGACCCTCAACGGGCTCGACGTCCAGCGGCTGCGCCGCGAGCTGCACGCGGCCACTTTGAGCGACGTCCTGCGCGACGCCCGTGCTACCCTGGCCCGCGCGCGAAGCTCTCTGGAAGACCTGCGCGGCTATGCCGCCGGCCTGCGCGAGCTTCAGAACGGATGCCTCCAAGAGGCGCTGCGCTATTTCCCGATGGACCGGTTGATGCGGCGATTCGCCAAAATCTGGGCGACCAGCGACCCGCCGGCGGTCAGGCTCATGCGGCGCACCGGCAGTCTGATCGAGTTTCCCCTTAAGGCCGTGATCGGAGCGGCCGGATGGGCCCGGGAGAAGTTCTCGGGCGAGCCGCCTCCGGAAAAATTCTCCGAATCGTTTGCGCGCAAACTGGAGGAGAACCTCGTCAGCTCCGTCACCACCCTGCACCAGCAGCTGCTGAGCCCGGTGGTCTCCTGGTCGGCGGCCCGCCGGGCATTCGCTGCCGATGGTGACCGGAAGCCCTCGGTCGGCAGTGCCTCCCGCCCGGTCAACGCCCATCCGGTGGCGGGGCCGGCGCAGGACCGGCTGCGGCATAAGGACTTTCATTCCATGCTGCAAGCCGTTCTCGTGCACCAAGCGGAGATCGGCGACATCGGCGGCGATATGGAGCGTGAGCTGCGCGGGTTGGTCGATCATTTCCGGAGCCGGATGGGCTGGTGGGACCGGGTCGGCCAGACCTTCTGGGCCTTCCTGAACGTGCTGCCGGCCGCGGCCGCCGTTACCTACGTGCTGTCGACCGGCGATCCCGTCGGCGGCACCGCCATCAAGGTCAAGCTGGCCGGTCTCTTCGGCTTGAAGGATCTTTACGCGCTGGTGGCCATCCCCGTCACCCGCGGCATGAAGAAAGCCGATCAGAAGCAGCTTCAGGCCATGCTCGGCCCCATTGCGCAGACCTGGTTCCGCCACAAGCTGAAAAAGGTTGAGAGGCTGTTCGAGCAGGAAGTCTCCGGCGAATTGCTGCAAACCGTGGACCAGGCCGGAGCCGAGGCCGAGCGGGCCATTTGCACCGCGGAAGAAGCCATCGCATCGGCCGCGGAAGGAGTCGTGCCGTGAAGCCGCTGGAACTCCAGCAGGCGGCGCTCCAGGCCGTCGGGCGCATCGAGGGCCTCTGCGCCGAGCTCGACCTGCTGAAAGCGCGGCTGGACGCGGTGCCCCTGTGGCGTCCCGCCGCCGGTCTGGCCCGGCAATGCGGCGAAGCGCTCAAGATGATCCGCGGGATCGGCGTACGTCTGGAACGCAACCTGGTGGTAACCGTCATCGGGCCGTCCGGCTCCGGCAAATCCACGCTGGTCAATGCGCTGGCGGGAGGCGATGACGTGTCGGCAGCCGGCCGCCAACGGCCGACCACGGGCAAGCTGATCGTGCTGGGATCCGGGGGCGAGGATGCCGCCGTGCTGGCGCGCGGCCTGGGCGAAAGTTCCGTCGAGGTCAAGGCGGTGTCCGCGCGGGGTTTTCCGGCAGGGCTGTGCCTGATCGACACCCCGGACACGGACAGCATGGCCTTCCAACGGCATATTCCGGCGCTCGAACACGCCATCGCGCAGTCGGACGCGCTCGTCTGCGTATTCGACGGCGAAAACCCCAAGCGACGGGACCACGTGGATTTTCTGGCGCCGTTTGTCCAGCGCTTCGACGGTGAATCGCTGGTGGCGGTGCTGAACAAGTGCGACCGGCTGGATGCGGATGAGCTCAGAACCCGAATTCTGCCGGATTTCCGGGAGTACATCCGGTTGGCCTGGAAGGGGGCGGTGGATCAGGCGCTGTGCCTCAGCGCCCGACGTCACCTCCGGGAACCCGCCTGGGATCCGTCGGCGCTGCCGCGTCACGACTTCGACCAGTTTGAGGAGTTGCGCGAGCGGGTGTTCGGGCCGGCGGGTCGCGGCCGCCTGGTAATCGACCGTCGCGTGGACAACGCCCGGCAGTTGCACGCGGTCGTCCTGGGCGAAGCCGGCCGCGAGCTCGCGGCCGACCGAGAGGCGCTCACGGCTGCGCGCCAAACCCTTGCGCGGATCCAGGGGGATGCCATGACCGCCGCCGCCTCCGCGGCGCGGGATCGCGGATCTCCGGGCGGGGGAGGTTTGGGAGCCGCGGTTTACCACCGGCTTTGCATGCGCTGGGTGGGCCCGGTGGGATGGATGCTGGCGGCCTGGACGCGCCTGGTTGCCATCGGAAGCGGCATTGCTGGGGTGCTCCGTCTCGGCCGCCCGCTCGCAGCAGCGTCTTTAATCCGGCGATCAGGCCTGGGGGCTAAGCCGGCGCCTGCAGGCGGTATCGTAACGGCCCTGCGGCGCTACCGTCTTGAACTCGTCGCCGGGTGGCCGGATGTGGCCGAGCAGCTGGTTCGCGGGCGCTTCGATGCGACCGTGCGCAGCCTCGACACGCCGGTGGCGTCGGCCGATCGGCTCGAAGAGCAGCTGGCCAGCCTTTGGGATCGGGCCGTTGAGCAGGAGGTCGACGCCATGGCCCGGCGCCTGGGCCGGGCGTGGCTGCAGGCCCTGATGAATGCGCCGGTCCTCGCGGTTTTAGGCTATGTGGGATGGGCCACCGTGCAGACGTTTTTCAGCGCGGAGTATCTCAGCGGAGATTATTTCCTGCATGCGTTCTGGGTCATCGCCATTGCGCTGCTGCTGAGCTTTTTTGCACTCCAGGTGATCGTGCGGCTGACGGCGAGCCCCGAACGCATCACGGCGCGAGCGTTCGATCGGCTGCATAAAGAGGTTGCGGACCTGGACGGGCTGGCGGGGCATCCCCTGAGCATTCAGCTGGAGGCCGTTCTGCGAATGGCCGCGGCCGCACCCGGCGGGCCTGCTTCCGGTTAAGTCGTTTTCGACTTGCCCTTGCGGTCCGCCTCCATTTTTTGAATCATCGCCACCCGTGCAAGCACCTCCTGAGTTGCCATGGGACGCTCCTCGAATTTGCCGCACCAGTTCCCGTCCGCCGTAACGGGCCAAACCGCATAGCGGATCGTGACCGAGGATGCCGCATCGATCAGTGCGGGATGCGGGGCGTTGCGATGGCATTCACCGACCAAGCCGTTGTCGGTGCCGCCGGTTTCCACCCAGTACTTGCATTTCTCGCAGATTTGAGTTTCTTCCATACCGGTTCATTTCCTGGTCCAGAATCTTGAAGGCAAAAAAGGTTTCAATCCGTTGCTCTGGCACGTATTTCGGCTGTTCCAGCGAAATCTTTAGCCGTCGAGCCTGCCCGAAAAAACTCCTGCACCCCGGCTCTCTTGCCGGTCGACGGGCTGATTCTGATTGCGGCTGCGATTACCGGAAATAGCGGATGTACCCCTCGGCGGTCCGCTCCCACGAGAAGCTTTTCTGGATGTGGGCAATGCCCTCGACCAGCATCGCGAAATAGGACGTTACCCCGCGCGCATCGGCGGGCCGATGATAGATCTCGACGGCGTCGATCAGCGCGCGCTCCAGCGCACGGGCCATTTCCGTGAACAGCCGATACGCCCTGCGCTCAATGACCCGGTTGCGGTCCGGCCGGGAGAGATAGCCGGCGGCATTGAAGGCCCTCCAGTCGCCGACGATGTCATGGAGCCCGTCCGGCTCACGATACAGCAACCCGGTTGCCGCGGCGGCCATGAGGTGCCAGCGGTCGGCGCGGCGTTCGACGCTGGGGGTGAACGACGGGATCGATCGCAGCGGAACGATCTGCTGGAGCAGGCCTCCCGTTGCGCGGCCGATGCCGACCGCGCCGTTCATATAGAACTCATTCGCCATGCCGAACGGTTCGTAAAAGGACGGCATGACGCCGAAGGCGGCGCCCTGAAGCGCGGCCAGATACCCTTCCTGGAAGATGAACGGCAATGCCAGCAGGTTGGCCGGATAGGCGTCCGCGAGCTCACGCAGGAAACTCAGGCCTTCGCGGCCCTCGTCCCCGGGGATCGGAAAGAAAAGAAACTGCGCCCTGGCATCGTTGCCGGGCTTCTGCAGAAAGGCTCGAATTGCCTCTGCCGCAACGTCGTATCCCTTCTGCCGCGGGTCGTCCCGGCCGGCCAGGACGAACCAGGGCAGGTCGAACCGATGGCACGCCATTTCGACGAAGCGGGGAATGCTGCCCCAGACCGGGCGGCTCTCTGCGTCCGGAACGAACCGCTCGATGGCCGCCAAGCCGGCGGCCTTCTGCCGGGATTTCCAGTTGCGCAAGGCAGCGTAATTCGACTGGCGTGCGTCCGCCAGAATGGGTTGCTCCGGAACCGAAAGCGTGGTGAACGGGCCATTGTTCACCCCGACCAAGTGCGGGGGCTTGAATTCATCCTGCAGGTGGTCGGCCATGATGTGCGCCTGAAAAACATCCTCGGTCAAATCCCTTGCGAACTGCTCCGAGACGGTGAAGAGCGGTGGATCGAGCAGGGGAATGGCCCGGCCCAGCATCGTGGCCCGGTTCGGCGCTGCGGGCGCATCGTCCGGATTCATGTCGAACGCCCGCAGATCCTCCGGCGTGACAGGCCCATTGTCGTAGCTGTTGTGCAGCGTGAGAAAGAGCCGCAGGCCGGAAAGGCCGCCCCGGCCTGCGAGCGCCAGCGCGGCGCTGGATGCCTGCCAATCCTGCAGCATCAGCGTCCAATCGGCAGCAGCCCCCAGTTCGCGCAGTGCGCGTGCCACGGCGGCGCCGAAGAAAAGCGAGTCGCGGCGCAGGATCGCGCCCTGTTCGGCCGCGTAGCCGCCGACGTCGTAAGGGTGTTTCCGGCCGCTGAAAAACCGCTCGTCTGCGGGGGAGATGCGGCGGTCCTCCGGCAGGTGGTAGTCGGAAGCGTCTAAAAAAAACCAGGGCCAGCGGTCGTCATGGCGAAAAATGATCACCTTGACGGCATCTCCGAAGAACGGCACAGTGATTTGACCGACCGCTCGCACCGGGAGGCCCCGGGTTTCAGGGATTCGATGATGGAAAGGCGTTATGACGCTTACCCGCACACCGGCTGCGGCCTGCAGATGGCCCGGCAGGTGGTTCATCACAGCCGTGATTCCGCCGCAGCGGGCGTAGCGCGTCTCGTAGGCCACCAGTAGCAGCGGGTTCATTGCCAGCCTCCTTTTCCATACGGCAGGCGCAGAGGGCGCAGACAACGCTGACCGACGTCACGATCCCGGCTGATTGGCCGGGCGGTGGGCGAGCCGTCTACGTGACGTCCGCAGAATGCGCCCCGAATTTCAGCGATGGTATGCGGAAACCCGGGGCGTGTTGCCGGTTCGTTCGGTGTTCGAGAGCGTTCTCGGCCCGTTCTACGCTAGCTGGACCGAGGGGCGGTTACGGGGCGAACGCCCAGCGCCGTCTCGACGTCAGCGATGTGGTTGTGGATGGTGATGATGGCAGAGCCCGCGAAGAGCAGTCCCACCGCGTTGAGGTTGGCGTCCATCAACAGACTGCCGGAATCGCCGCCGGCCGCCATCGCCGTGGTGATGATCTGGTGGCGGAAAACGGCCAATCCGATTCCGTAATTGACGATGATGGTCGCGTTGACGGCGATAACGCGTCCGATCGTCACCTGGGTCGTGCGCCCCGCTTTGATGACCAGACCGCCGATGAAGGCCTGATCGATTCCGCGTGGGATCAGAGCCCCGATGATCGACGCGGTCACATTGCGACTGTGAGAGGGACGAGCGACCGCGGCATCTACCAAGTTGTAACCCTGGGGAAAAGTGAAGACGATCGGCTCGAACCGTTCCAGAGTCGCCACGGCATCGGAAGGATAAACGCCCTCATCGTAGGGACCGGGCTGAAGGATCAGGTCGCCCGGAGTGGCTTGATTGGACGCTGCCAGCACGTGGTTGTTGCTCAAGATCAGATAGTCGCCGGGGCATTCCTCACGGTTCGGCAGGCATTCACTTTCCCTTTCCGGTTTAAAGGAACAGCGGCGGATGTCGCGAGCCAGACATCCAAAGGTGCCGGCGGTGATGTTGTAGTGCCCTATGCTGTATCCCGGCAGGGCCGGCCTGACGCGAGCATTGAAAACCAGCGCCTCTATCATTCCGACTTCGACCACATCGGTTGGAACGCCTTCGATCTGCGCCGGCACCAAGGATGCCTTCGGCACCTGGGCTTTCGGCTCCTTGCTCTCGACCAGCACGGTCAGAGACCATGCCCCGGTGGGCTTGCCGCCCTTTATTTTTAAACTTGGAGCGACGCCGACCACGTTGACCATTCGCAGCAATTCCAGCTCGTGTTTATCCTGCACCTCTTGGATGCGGGCCGTTTGGGTGATTTCCTCAGCTCTTAAGATGGAATCGTTGCGCTCGGCCTTAAAATATTTCTGCCAGCTATCGGACACTTTTTGCCCGGCCGAGGTCTGGGCAACGGTCCATTTTTTCAGTTGATCCGTCATAGTTGCCTCCTTGGGATTTGCTCTGAGGCGTGCCTCGCCCGCCCGCTTAGAGCGCTAGAGGTTCGACTGTGCCAACTTCCACCACATCAATCGGAACCCCGTCAATCTCCCGAGGCAATACCTCCGAGGCGCGCAGTTTGGATTTCGGGATTTTCCGATTCACGTACACAACCAGACAATGCTCGCCGGTTGGCTTCCCCCGCCGGGTCCGGATGCCTTCCGCCACACCGATGACGTTGGGGTAGCTTAGAAGCGCCGCCTCGTGTTTGGCCAGAGCGGCGGAAAGTCCCTGATCTTCAGAACGGTCGGGGAGAGAATGCGCCTGGCCCCTCTCAGCCTTCTGCGTCTCCGAGAAGAATTGCTCCCAGACCCGATGCATCCGTTTTCCCTTCAATTGGTCTTGCTTCGACCAGTTTGGAAGAAGTTCTTTTTTCATCATCTGCTCCTTCATGGCGATCTCGGGTCTTTAAAGCGATGTGAACTACCCGAATGATCCTCGATGATGGGTCCTCTGGGACTAGGCCCGGCGGATTTTTTTCATTTCCGGCGCGGGCATGTCGATGGCCCGACGGCTCGGTGGGTTCGGTCTGCGGTTGGTGGCGTGCGTGTGGCTGCGGGAGAAGCAGGAGATTAATATCGGGAAGATCCAGATCATTGTTCGCCGCGACAAGGGAATAAAGGGTCGCACGTCCATGTTCCCGGAACAGCTGAGTGGAAACTAAGCGATCAGGCGGAAAAGTCAAGGCAATCACCATTAAACAGAAAATTCAAACCGGCGGGCGCGTTGATCTGGCGTTGACCCCCTAAACCTATCAGAGGAGTTGGCCGATATCCTTAAGCAAGGGCAAGGTCAATCAGATTCTTGTTTTGGGTGCGTCGACGCTTGAGCTGTCCATTACCAATAATAAGAGGTAGTTGCAGGAGCCGGTCGGGGTTCACCCTGATCGAGCTCATCGCCGTTCTTGCCATGCTCGCAGTGCTGGCGTCCTTGTCCATTCCCCGTTTTATCCAAGTCGACGCCAACGCCGGCCGGCAGGCGCTCGTGTCGTCGGTTGCTGAGCTCAACAGCCGGGAAAGCCTGACCTGGTCCCTGGTCAAGCTCTCGACCACCGGCTGGATCGACGATGCTGGGGTGTATTCCCAGCTGGACACCGATCTCGGTTCGGACTTCAGGTGGACTCCCCACGCGGCAATCGACGGCGGCAACCTGCATTTCAAGGAACAGATGTTGAAATTGGAACGGGAATCCTCGCTGTCGACGCGGGCGGGCAAATGGAAAGAAAGGCAGTGACGATCGCGGGGAACTTATATGGACCCGTATCCACGGCAGGTTGCATAGGCAAAAAGATTCTTCATTTCGGCTCTCGTTGAACCCAAACAGCAAATCGGCACGCGTGAGCTGGATGTGCGTGCTCGTCGCCGGGTTGGCTGTCACGGGTCACTCAGCGCGAAATCAACCGCGCTCGCTGCGTGGATGCTCGTTGTGTCGAAGACGGGTACGGGCGAATCCGAAGACGAGACGAGCATCGCGATTTCGGTGCAGCCCAGGATGACTCCTTCCGCGCCCAGCGCCTGCAGCCGGTCGATGACGCCGCGGTACTCCGAGCGGGACTCTTCGCGTACGACCCCGCGGCAGAGTTCGTCGTAGATCACCCGGTGGACCCGGTCCCGGTCTTCTGCGGCTGGCACGAGAACCTGGATGGCATGCTGCGATTCCAGCCGGCCCCGGTAGAAGTCCTCTTCCATCGTGAATCGCGTGCCCAGGAGACCGACGGTCCCGATTCCGGCCCGTTTGACCGCGGCGGCGGTCGGGTCGGCTATGTGCAGCAGGGGGATGCAAACCGCCGCTTCGATGGCGGGGGCGACCTTGTGCATCGTGTTGGTGCACAACACCAGGAAGTCCGCACCCGCCGCCTCGAGCGCCCGGCCGGCGCCGGCGAGATGAGCGCCGGCATCGTCCCATCGGCCGGCGCGTTGAAGCCGTTCGATGTCATGAAAGTCGACGCTGTAAAGAACCACCCGGGCCGAATGAAGGCCGCCGAGGCGCTGCTTCACCCGCTCATTGATGTGCCGGTAGTACGGCACCGTGGATTCCCAGCTCATTCCCCCGATCAAACCGATGGTCTTCACTTGATCTCCCCTACTCGATCCTGGCGCCTTTCTTAACCAGGAGCTCGCGCAGCACCGAGCGGTGGCAGCGGGCTTCGTCGGCACAGTAGCACCCCACCGAGAGATTGGTGTGCTGGGAGAGCGCCGCCAGCAGCTCGATGGCGTGGTTGGCCTCCGGTAGCGCCATTTCGCTCCGGTATTTGCGGGCGAAGGCGGCCCATTGCGCCGGCGTAGCGGCGCCCTGCCCGATTTTCATGGTTTCAACGCTTGGCGCAAGGTTCGGAAACCATACATCGTACCAATTTTGGGAAGAGAACTCGGATTTGGGGACGCCGCGGGGCGGGCGGCGAACCGTTCCGATGCGGATGCCCTCGTCTGCAAGCCTCGGACTGCCAAGCCTCACTACACGGATGGTCATTGCGGCCTCCTACCTGCCGGTGGTGGGAAGATCTGAGTATAAACGAGCGCCAAAGATTTGCAAGGTGTGCACCGCAGCGCCGGGCGACACGACTCTCACGTGGTCGCGGATATCCCGGAGGTGCGCCCGAACCCCGGCAGGCGATATCCCGGCCGGAGCATATACGGCAAACAGAACATTGCGCGTCTCGGCGTGGATTTGGGTGCGCCGGTCCGGGCCGTAGACGATGCTGGAGATCACGCCGGATCGATCCGCCATGAACATGTCGCTGGCCTTCAGTTCCTGTTCCGGTCCGCGCAGAAGCCTATATCGCTCACTTCCGTCCGCGACTCAGCATTACCGGCAGATCCAAACGGTCGAAATCATGCCCTGCAGTCAGGAGCAGATTCTTGACTTCAGCCATGAACATGGCCTCCACCAAAGCGGCGACGGTGGGGATCGACCTGCCTTTGAAGGCGATCGATTCGAGCTGGGCCCGGACGTGATAGGTCTTCTTGAACTGCCGGTAGTAGGCCGTGTAAGCCGGGATGGTCGAGAACATTTCGAGAACCTTGCGGCCCTTCCCGGCAAACTGAGCCCGCAACCGGCCCTCCAGGTCTTGCTTCAGGCGTTCCAATTCGGAGTGGGTGCTGGGGTTGTCGACGGATTGCATCACCAGGATGCCGGCATGGGCATCCGGATAAGCCGCTTTCCAAGCTTCCGTGACGTTGAACATGGCCGATGCCTTCTTGGAGGTCGATTTCAGCTTTGGACCATGCCACGCATGTTATCCGGGTTCGTAAGGGCGCATGAGGCGAACCGCTTGCTTATTGGATCCGGGCGGGACTATAGCGGGAGTATCCACGCATGGCAAGATTTGATCGACAGGA
>CAZNAX010000011.1:0-34895 GCA_964570965.1 uncultured Desulfatibacillum sp. | reverse complement strand
TCCGGGCGGGACTATAGCGGGAGTATCCACGCATGGCAAGATTTGATCGACAGGATACACCCGATCACCGCCAGGGATGCGGGGGTGTACTCTTTCAGCGCCGACGCCAACAGCTGGCTGAGCGCTTGGGCCTGGGCAACCTCGGGCAGCGCCATGTGGGCTTCATATTCGGACGCTGGTATTTGAAACCATGGATTCTTCATGCTGTTCTGTCGAATGTTGGTCCGTTACAGGCGGCCGGTCTGCCACAGAGCGAGCAGATCCATGCTCAGGGCCACGGAATAGTGGAGAAACCATCCGTAGATGATCGTCTCGGTCCGCCAGGCAAGAACGCCGAGCACCAGTCCCGCACCGATGGCCCCCAATGCCTCCGGAAAGGGCTTGTAGTAGTGGATCATGCAATAGGGCGCGAGCATCACCAGAATGCTCGCCGGGCCCAGCCGCGGCTTCAGACCGAGGGTCATGAAGCCGCGGAAGAAGTATTCGATAGCGAAGAACTGCAGGCAATAAACCGCTTCGAAGACAAGAAACGGGAGGCCCAGGTCGCCGGGCGGCTTGTAAAAAGGATACGTCTGGCGGAAGTCCGCCCGTTGGCTGACGATCCAGATCACCGGGAAGAAGAGCGCATAGAGAGCGAGGTACGTCCAGGCATCCCTTCCGGTGCCGCGCAAACGAAGGCCGAGGTCGCGAGGCGAAATCCGGGCGAAGGCCGCCACCAAAGTCGGTACGATAACCAGGAGCAGCAGGCAGGCAAGCCCCCACCAGATGTATCGCTGAAGGTCCGCGGGTCCGGGCAGCGAAACCCCGGACAGAAGCCCGATGAAGGGTGGATCGCGATCGGCGACGATTCGCCCCCGGCGCTCCAAAAAGCGCGTGTAGTGCCAAGGGAGCCCGTAGTACTCGAGCAGGGTCAGGACCACCGGAACGGTGATGAGAATCAGCAGAGTCCTCTGGTCCAAAGCGGTAATGTCCCGCACCAGTCCGCCCAGACCCCGCGATGGCGACAGGTCGTTGAAACGAGGCGGATGCTTTTTGGTGGTCATGGTGATGGGGATTATATCGGTGGGGCTAGGGCTTGGCAAGATCGATGATCGACGACTCCATCCACCTAATCGTCCAAAGCAAAAATCTGCTCGAACCATTGAATGGACGCCTCGTCGGCGATGCCCAGGCGGCGGGCGACGGCCGGGGAGAAGACTTTGAAGTCGGCGCTGGCGCGGGCGCAGGCATCGCCGCGCGGATCGTAGATCACGCCTTCGGTGACGGCGTCGTTCTTCCCGTCGGTCTCCCGCACCCGGCCCTCCGCCCGCAGCTCGCTGCCCACCCGCACCGGTTTGACGAACTCCACCGTCAGGGTGCGGGTGAGGGCGATGCGCTTCAGCAGGTGGATGGCCGACCAGCTCATGATCTCGTCCAAAATGGTGGTGAGCACGCCGCCGTGGACGATGTTGCTCCAGCCGCACAGGTGCTCGGGCACCCGCAGCTGCGAATACACCCTCTCTCCGTCCGTGAGGAATTTCATTTGCAGGCCGGAAGGGTTCACCGGGCTGCAGCCGAAGCAGTTATGGTTGCGGCTGTTTGGAAGCTCTCTTAGACTTTTTTGCGGGCTCATCGTTCGGATAGATTCGGTTGAAAAGGTCGTCAGCCAGCTCTGAATCCAGTTTTTTCAGAATTTTGAACTGGTCCAGGGCGTCTACTTTATCGCCCTTCTGCAGCATGGCGGCCCCTATGGCGAAGTGGGCCGGCGCGAAATCCGGATCCACCCGGATCGCCTCCCTGAAAGCATGAATTCCCTCCGCATGGCGTCCGAGCCGGTCGAGCGCCTCCCCCATTGCGTAGTAGGCCGAAGCGAACTCCGGGTTCAACCGGATGGCGGTTTTCTGGGCATCGACGGCATTCTCGAATCGTCCGAGCTGGCTGTACGCGAGGCCGGCGTTGTAATGGGCGGGAGCCGCTTCGGGGTTGAGCCGGACAACGCTTTCGAACGCTCGGCGTCCTTCCTCGTGTCGGCCCTGTCGCGAAAACACCAGGCCCAAATTGAAATAAGCCGCTTCGAACTGCGGGTTGATGGCGATCGCCTCCTGATAGGCAGCCACCGCTTCCGTGAAACGGCCTATCTGGCTGAGATAGTTGCCAAGAAAAAAATGCGCGGTTTCATCCCGAGGGTCGGCGGCGATGGCCTGCTTGTACGCGCTGATGGCGTCTTCCGGATGGTTCAGGCCGGCGTAGCAGGACCCCAGTCCGCTCCAGGCATCGGCGTCCGAAGGGTCGGCCTCGGCGGCTTTCTTGAAGTACTCCAGGGCCTTACGGTCCTCGCCGTTCACCGAAAAGCTGAAGCCCTTCTGGCACAGCGCCTCAGCGGCCTTCGGTTTGTTTCTGAGGTGGCTGAAGGTCCACTCCGAAACCGACCGGGTGGGATCCAGCTTTCGCAGGGCTCGGATCTGTCGGGCGGTGACGGCGAAATTCAGGTTCTGGCCTTGGATGAACTGGAAGGTGGCGATTCCGAGCACCCGGCCCTTGCTGCTGACCACCGGGCTGCCGCTGGACCCGGGCGAGATGGGAGCGGACATCTGAAAGACGGTGCCGACGGGCGGGACCTCGCGCACGGAAGAAACGATGCCCTCGCTGACGGTCTGCTCGAGCCCCATGGGACTGCCGACGACCACCACGCGCTCGCCGATTTCGGGGACCTCTTCCTCCAATGGGATCCAGGCCGTTTCCGGCGGCGGGATATCCACTTCCACCTTCAGCAGATCCGCCGACCGGTTTTCGGCGACCACCGCCTTGACCGGATAAGATCTGCCGGCGGAGGTGCGCACATCGGCTGCATAGCGTCCGGCGAGCACGTGAAAGTTGGTGATCAGGTGTCCCTGCGAGTTGATGAAAAATCCGGTTCCGATGTTGGTGATGTTGTGTTCCAGGTCGTAGGCAATGATTGTCGCCACAGCGGGTTGGATTTTTTTCACCAACCGCACGAGGGGGGTCTGCGCAGTCTCCGCGCGCCCGCCAACAAAGGTCAGACAGGCCAAGAGCGCAGCTGATATGACGATACGCCGGTGCATGATTAACCTCGGTTCTGAGCCACCAGCCCGGCAAGCGTAGCCCTATTCGTACTTGAATCCGAATGGGCTTCGGTTGGCATGGAGTCCCGCTTGCCGGCTTCCTGAGAGATCGTTGTGGCGTCTGAATCAAGTATAAGCAACATCGTTACGACAATAAAGGGCGATGCCCGCATCGGCCCCAGCGCTCCTTTCCGAGGCGAGGATCGTGGCCAGCTCTTCCAAGCGGGCGGCCGCCGGCAAATTCGAAGTTCATGACGTTACCTTGCAACGGTTTCGCTGGCCGTCTCCGACGGGTCGATGGTTCGATCGAACCGAAAGAATGCTTGCCGACCTGAGCGATACCATTGCCGGCAGGTCGATTCAACGGTGATATTTTCAGATTGACATTTCTAGGCCGGATCCTTGACGAAATTCGGCATTCGGATTTTTGAACTTTTCTCTCTTCCAGGCCAACAGATGGGAATCGATAAACGCGAAAAAATGGTGCCGAGCGAATCTATCCTATCGGCCGCAGGAAGAAATATAATTTTTCTAACATGTTGCAACCGAAAGAATTCCCCCCTCGCGCCAAACTGCATGGCGGAAGGGGTTTTTCGAGGGCTCATCGAAACCAGCCAAGAATTATCTTCGATACTTGGCATGGATGTTGAATATTTCCTTTAGCAACTTCTCGGATGCGCGTGCATCTTCCGCGACGGGCTCTCTCGACTAAAAGATTGGAGGACTGCACCGTCAGGAAAAACGGCATCATGGGAAGTTTTTCATTTTAACACTCCGTAAGGAGGCTGCCGTGCTATCGCCGCTCAATGCCACCCTGGCGGCTCAGGATGAAATGCTGGGTCGTTTGCTGAACACCGTTGCCTGACGGTTGGTTGCTGCAAAATCAAGGATCAGAAGACAGGCACCCCCCCTCTTATCCTGTTGCACGGGTAGAATCGGCTCTGCTAAGGTCGATAGCACCAAAGTCCGTTGACATCCATTTTCCAAAGACGCACAGGAAAGGAGGGAATGAATGCCAGTTTCAATTCCCCGCACGCGGATTTTTAGATCCGCCCATGAGGATGCCCGGATTGCCGCTAAACCGGTCGATGCCGAGCACTGCCAGTCCCCCAGCTATCGTCTGGCGTTTCAGGATCCTGACTTCTTGCTCAAAGATGAGCTGCGGCCCGTCCGGCTTCAACTGGAGCTGCTCAAGCCGGAGCTCATACTTCAGGAGCATCAAATCGAGTCCACCATCGTGGTTTTCGGCAGCGCGCGGATCCCTGAGCCGGAGGCCGCTCGGAAGGCCCTGCGCCGGGCCGAGGCCGAGCTGGATCGCGATCCCGGCAGCGCCGCTTTGCAGCAGAAGCGGCGTTTGGCCGAGCGCCGGGCCGCTAACAGCCGGTACTATGAGGAGGCGCGCCGGCTGGGCCGGCTCATCGCCTCACACGGGGATGATCATCGCTTCGTGGTGATGACCGGCGGCGGGCCGGGCATCATGGAAGCCGCCAATCGTGGCGCTTACGACGCCGGCGCCGCGAGCATCGGCATGAACATCGTCCTGCCCCACGAGCAGCTACCGAATCCATACATCACCCCGGATCTGAATTTTCGCTTTCATTACTTCGCCATCCGCAAGATGCACCTGACCATGCGGGCCAAAGGCCTGATCGCCTTCCCCGGCGGCTTCGGAACCCTGGACGAGCTCTTTGAAACCCTGACCCTGATCCAGACCGGCAAGGTCCGCAAGATCCCGGTTCTGCTGTTCGGAAAAACGTTCTGGGAGCGGACCATCCGTTTTCAGGCCCTGGTGGAGGAAGGCACCATATCGGCGCAGGATCTAGACCTATTCAGCTATGTGGACACCGCGGAAGAGGCCTGGGAGATTATTTTGCGATGCGAAGCCGGGCAAGGGTGACCGTACGGTAAACCGGCACCATGTCTGCCACGTCAAAACATTTAGATGCGACCCGGCCCGGGCCAGCCGAAGTCCTATCGAAATTCGAAGCATGACGGGAAACCGATTCAATTGGCCTTCACCTGAACACGGGATGGTTTCCATGAAACGCCAGACGCTCACGGTCGGCCTGATCCTGATGCTTATGATCTGCGCTCCGGCCCGGGCCGATATCTACCGCTGGAAGGATGCCGGCGGTGTGACCCACTTCAGCAACGAACCGCCTCCGCCCGGCGCGGCCGTCCTCGAAACCATCGAGGAAGCGCCCTACGATGCCGAGGCCGACCGCCGCCGTATCGAGGAGGAGCGGCGGCTGAGGCTGGAACGCCAGAGCTTGGAGCTTGAGGAGCGCAAATCCGGGCTGGCCTCCCGCGAGCGCGAGGCGCAGATGAGGTTGGACGAGGCCGAGCGTCGGCTGAACGAAGCCCAGCAGCTCCAGCAGCGGTCGCAGGAGTCGGCGCAGGATGACGACTGCGACGAGGACTACTATCTCCGGTACGGCAACTGCGGCTACCCGGCCTACGGCCACCGCTATTATCCCGCACGGCCTGGAAGCCCGAACCTCTACCGCGGCTATTACCGCGAAAACAACAACCTCTACTACAAGGAGCCTCGCCGGACCGGGCATCCGCCGGGGCATCAACCTCCTCCCCGGCCGGGCGCGAAACCATCTTCTAAAACAGACCAAGCTCCGAGTGCCGCCAAGGCGAAAAAAGCGCCGGCAAAAGTGGAGGAATTCCCCCCGAAAGTCCAGCTTGCTCCCCAGATTCCAGGGACGCCGAAGTGATCGGGATCGCATGTGCCTGCCTTCCCGTGGAGCCATTCCTTCGGACATCCAATCGCTGGGCATGCAACGGAGGGTAGGCGCAGCCAGGCGCCGGCCGTGGGGAACGGCAGGCTGCTCATTTGCTCAGCGGCGCAGGGCGAGACACAATCCATCTTTCTCCGGGGAATGGCCGGGTAAAAAGGCTAACAGGGGCACGGACTGCCAACCGGTGTCGCTGAAAATGGCGCGGTTGAATTCATCTGCATCGGGGAAGGCGACATTGTCCGCTACGAGCAAGCCGCCCGTCCGCAGAAGCCGGTGGCAGTCGCCCAGGGCGCGAGCGTAATCGATCTTGTCGATATCCATGAAAATCAGGTCAAAATGCCCCTTCATCGCAGACATCTGCGGCAGCGCCGCACCGCAGGCGACGGTCGCGTAGGATGCAAGGCCGGCGCATTCAAGGTTTTTCCGGGCCCGGGCGGCAAAGCCCGGGTCGATCTCGAGGGTCGTCAGCCGGCCGGCATTCAGGGCGCAGGCCCGAGCCAGGTAGATGGCCGAGTAGCCTGTGGCGGTTCCCATCTCCAGAATGGACTGGGCGCGCATGGCGACAGCGAGGATGAACAGCAACTCTCCGACCATCGGGCCGACGATCGGGATTTTTTCTGCCTGGGCTTCGGCCTCCAACGCCCGAAGCAGCGGGTCGCCCCTGCGGATGAACTGGCTGAAATAGTTTTCCGGTTGGTCGACAATGCGTGACATGGCGTCTCCTTAAAACAGCCTGGACTGATCGCGCGGCAGCGCGTCGATGCGGCTGATGAAAAGTTCGACCTGGCGCTTCAATGACTCGATTCGCTCCAGGTTGGCCAGCTTCCAGCGGTAGAGCTCGTTCTGAAGCCGGTGGCTCTCCTCGGCCAAGGCATCGATGATCTGGGCGCGCGCCGGCTCCCAAAGCAGGAAGGCTTCTTCCGGGCTCAGAGCGATGCGGCGGAAGTTCCATCGGCAGTATCGCTGCCACCATGGCGAAGGATGCTCGACGTTGGTGCCGGCCCCTTCGAAATAATAATAGCACCACTCCAGCTGGGGAAGCTGCATGTGAAGGTCACGTGCGACGTCGCTCAGCACGCGTTTGCCTTCGTTCGTATGGCGGTCGAAGATTATCCAATAAGGAAATTCAGGTGTTCGGAATGCTGCCGGTTGGGGGCGGGGGAGCGCTCCGCTCAGGGCCAAGCAGGCGGCGGCCTTGACCACCGCGCCGTCATGCGGGCGGCCGCCGTCCCGATAGCGGCGCGCGTTGGCGATCAGCGCCGCCTGCGGAGGGTCGACGGCCTGGCTGGAGATCCATTCCCAGAAATCGTCCGGCTGCCGGACGGCCTTGGCGATCAGCCGGACGATCCGGTCCTCGGGGTCCTGGGCCAATACCGTCGCGTCCCCCTGCGCCAGGGCGTGGGCCAAGAACCCCAGGCCGGTGGCATCCCGGAATTTCGTCGCCTGCGCCACCCGGATCAACGCGGCCACCTTGCTATGAAATTTCCGTGTGAACGCGAGCTCCGTGCCGAGCGGCCAGCAGTCCCCGAATACGATGAAGGCCGTGCGCTTCTCGAACCACGCTTCCGAGTGGATGGCCAGGTTTTCGATGAGGGCGCTGGCCGCGTAAACCCACTCGACATGGCCGCGGCGGACGGCCTTCTGCAAGAGCGAGCGATAGCGGTCATCAATCGGGGAGCGCGCTTTCATCGGGATGCCGACAACCGCCCGCGATTTTTCGAGAGCGACGGGGCATGGTCCCGAGCTGACGGCCAGCCGGTCAAGGGTGGGTTGAAGCTGGCAGCTACCGGGTGCGGCCGGGAACGCCCCCCATGATTTTGTAACGTTTCCAACACGGGCGGTATCTATACAAGCGGTTTAAAAGAAATGGCCGCCTGTCACCGAAGGCGGTTATTATCCTGGGCAGCCCGTTTTCACCTCCTTTTAGGTCTGTCCAGGACTTTTAAACCAAGATTCGGTGGAAAACTCTCTTCTCCCCGGACGGGATGGCTTTAAGTATCAGCCATCCCGTTCTCTTTTCGGGCAGGCGGCGCTCCGTCAGGGCAGGGTGGCACATATTTCGGGCTGGGCGTCTTTACCGCTGGCCAGCAGATCCGCAAAGGTGATCTGGTTCAACCGGGCGAACAGGGCAGTGGATGCCTCCATCCACAGATAGCGTGTGGGGCATTGCTCGGCGCGGCTGCACTCCTTTGGGTTCTTGGAGCAATGGGTCAGGATCGAGCCGCCTTCCAAAAGGGCCACCACTTCTCCTACGGTGATTTGTTCGGGCGGCTTGTTCAGCATATGTCCGCCCTTTGATCCGCGGAAGCTTTTTATATAGTTTGCCCGTTTGAGTGGCCGGATGATCTGCTCCAGGTATTTCAGGGAGATCTTCTGCCGTCTGGCGATCTCACCCAGTTGGATAGGAGTCTTGCCATGGTGCTGGGCCATATCCAGTATCAACCTGGTGCCGTACCTGCTGCGCGTGGATAGCTTCATCGCCGTTTTGTCTCCCCGTCCATGCCGTGTTGGATTGAGTTTGGTTGCTGAGCAGCGTATAGAATTCAATCAAGGCCGTCAAGTCAGACCTTGAAGGAGCGACGTTTCGAATAAGGCGGGATGCCCCACGAGAAGGTTTTCAGAACAAGAAAATTTTCAGCCTTAGGGGCTCGGTTTGAAAAAGTTGGAAAAAGCCTGCGTCACCCGCTGAAGGAAAGGCTTGCGCAGGCGTATTTCCAGGAACAGGTCGCCGGGATCCCCGCCGGCCTTGCCCGCATGGCCCATGCCCGCCAGTCGAATACGCTGCCCTTCGCGCACGCCGGGCGGGATTTGGACAATCAGTTTCTTGGCATGCGCCCGAATATAATAGGCGTAAGCCCCGCCGACGTCGGCGAAGGATGGGTCCAGGTAGAGGCGGTCCTGGATATGAGCGCCGGATTCGGGCAGCTCGAGGCCGATCATTTTTTGCAGCGCCGATCGGGCGATGCGGTTGAGCAGGCCGGCCGTTCCGGACGAAGGCGTTGGCCGGCGGCCGGGCGTGAACGAGCGCCTGAAAACAAAGCCCCGAACCGAGGCGCGCGGCCGCCGGAATTCGAAGCGCTGATAATCTTGTCCGTAAAAATCCCGGAAAATATCTTCGAAACCCCGGAAGCCGAAGGCACGGGCCATCTCCTCGAACACCGCGTTGATGTCCGATCCGCTGAAAATGTCCTGTTGGCTGTGGGCGTTGCGGTACTGGCTTTGGGCCGCGGGTCCGAACTGCCGCCGCAAGGCATCGTATTCCCGGCGCTTGTCGGGGTTGGAGAGGACCGCATAGGCCTCATTGAGCCGCTTCATGGTCTCGGCCGCCTCCGGATGGTCGCGGTTGCGATCCGGATGGTGCTTTAAAGCCAGGCGCCGATAGGCCTCTTTGATCTGCCGCGTGGAAGCCTGCAGCCCCACGCCCAATATCGTGTAGTAATCTTCGGCAGGCATGGATGCCTAGTCACCATATCGCCCAGGATAAGTCAACTCGGGTCGACCGGCATGGCCTGCGGGGTTATTTTTTCGATAGTTTGAGCGATGCTCACATTGGGATAAACCCTGGGGGCGTTGACGAAGCCTGGCCGTCTTTTGCGGCGGTCCCTGCGGGGCGCACACCCTTGCGGACTCCGCTATCAGGTAATAAAATCGCTTAAATTATGTTCTTGCAAAAGCTCGAAGGCCACGCAGTGGCTGGAAGCTTGAAAGGAGAACGCCCGCTATGGCGAAAGACGATGCCGAAAACGTGTGCCCGGGAATCGAGATGATATGCCCGGGTTGTCAGCGGCCTCTGAAGGTTCCCCGGATTCAAAGCGATCCGGACAAGCCGCTGGTTTGCGGCGGATGCGGCCAGCGCTTCGATTGCGGCGATTTATCGGCGGCGGAAAATCCCCGCAAGACTCAGCACCGGCCATAGCTATCGGTCCTGCCGTCAAATACGGCCAGTGGCGGCGAAGTAGGATAGCACCAGCCATGCCTTGGCGTCGAACTTGAGCGACGGGTGGCTGCACAGGCGGCCGGCTTCCTCCGGAGACAGGAACCGCACTTCGATGAGCTCCGATGCGTCGTTGCCCTCCGCGGAAGGCTCTCCGTCGCATTCGACGTAAACCAGGACCATCGACTCATCCGTGATGCCGGCGGATGAATAAAGGCACGGGCTGGTCTTCAACACCCGTGTCATCGTCAGTCCGGTTTCCTCCTGCAGTTCCCGGCGGGCGGCATCTTCCACGGACTCACCCGCCTCGACGAGTCCGGCCGGAAAACCGTATTCGTAATCCGCCAAGGCGACCCGGTATTCGCGGGTGACCACGATCCGGGATGCGGCGCGATGGTAGGCAACGATGATGACGGCGTCAGGCGTTTCGAACCGGCCGGTGACGCAGCGCGGGCGTTCGCTGCGGGTGGCTACCACCCAGGAGCGGTTGCCGCGGTCTCCGAGATGGTAGTCCACCCTGAACAAGCGCAGCCAGCGGGTGTCCGCCAGAGGCTCTGCTGCAATGATTCCTGGCGCTGGTGTTTCCATAGCCGAAATGATCCTCCCTTGGGGGAGCTCACTTTAAGGCCAAGCGCGGCCTTCGGTCAAGAGGGGACATTCGGCTTCAAGTATTGCCTTGCACCGGCCGATATGCTTAGAAGTGGTTTCATCCCCTCGTCCGACGACCCAGGAAGGAATCGGTACCATTGACAGAAGGAACAGATGCTCAAGCCGTCGAAAACAGCGAAAGCCGTCCGGGCAGCGAACTGCGTGCCGGCGGTGACCGGCGCCGGAAAGTGCTGCCTCCCCTGCGCTACCTGATCACCGGTGGGCGGCGTCGGGCCGTTCGCCGATTGGAGGACGGCCATCGCATCGTACTCTTGGACCGGTACAGCCCCAAGCTTTTCGCCGCCATTATCGGAATTCTCATCCTCAGCCTTCTGGATGCGGTCCTGACGCTTTACTTGGTCGAGCACGGGTCCAGCGAGCTCAATCCGGTCATGGACTATTTTCTGCGGAAGGGCCCGCTCATCTTCACGGTGGCCAAGTACATCCTGACCAGCATCGCCGTGCTCATCTTCCTGGTTCTGGCGAACAGCGTCGTGCCGAGGTCCAACTTCCGAGCCGAGAAACTCTTCCCTTACGCCCTGATCGCTTTCGGGGCCGTCATCGCCTGGGAGCTCATACTCATTTTCTTCTTGGTTGCACGGGCTTAGGAGACTCCCTCCGCTCTACCGCACGCCCATTCAAGCAACAGGACGCGGCAATGCCATCGGTGGTCTTGTCACAGCTTCCCATTCCCCGCCATAATTTGGGTCGTCGAACCGGCAACATCCCTCTGGGGGCGGCCTGTTTGAAACGGGCCGTCCAGGACCTTCCCGGCGCCTCGGTGCAGATCCTGCCGCAAGAGCTGGCCTCCTATCTCGGAGATGCCGCGTTGATCGAGCACCTCCAAAAGATTCAAGCGGAGATTTACGGGTTTACGGTTTTCAGCTGGAACCTGCAGCGCAGTGTTTACTTTGCGGAAAAGCTGAAAACCGCCGGCCGCTGCCGGATTGTCTTCGGGGGTCCGGAGATCACTCCGGACAACGATCTCGCGCATTCGGCCTTCGTGGACTTCCATGTCTACGGCGAAGGCGAGGCGGTGTTCCGCCGGTTGCTGCACGACGCAGACGCATGGGCCCCCGGCCGCGGCGCGGAAAGTGCCGCGGAATGGTTTCGGACGGCCGCAAGCCCCTACCTCGACGGAATGATCAATCCCACGTTCGAGAATCTGATGCTGCTCGAAACCCAGCGCGGCTGCCCCTACCGCTGCGGGTTCTGCTACTACAACAAATCGCGGCAAGGGCTCGTCTTTGCGGAGGAGCCCAACCTCCTGCGCGCGATGGCCTGGGCCGTTGACCGCCAGATCGCCGAGATCTACCTCCTGGACCCTTGCCTGAACGCCCGGCCGCACCTCAAGGAGCTACTGGTCGAGATCGCCCGCTTGAATGCGGGCGGGGGGATCCGGCTGTTCAGCGAAATTCGGGCGGAGGCGGTCGATGACGAGTTGGCGGACCGGTTGGCGGCGGCCGGATTTTACTGGTTTGAAATCGGGCTTCAAAGCACCCATCCGCAGGCCCTGCGCTTGATGGACCGGCCGACCCGCCTGCGGCGTTTTGTCGAAGGTGCGCAACGGCTCAAGGCGCGCGGGATCACGCCGAGCATCGACCTCATCATCGGCCTGCCTGGCGACGACCTGCCGGGCTTCCGCCGCAGCGTCGACTTCGTGCTCGACCATGGGCTGCAGGACGACGTTCAGATTTTCCCGCTTTCGATCCTGCCGGGCACCGACTTCCGACGGCGCCACCGCGAGCTGGGCCTGCGGTACGAGCCTCATCCGCCTTATGCGGTTGCCTCCAGCCGGGGGTTCAGCCCCGAGGATTTCCTCCTGGCCTATGATTACGCCGAAAGCCGCTTGGACACGGCCTTCTTTCCGATGCCCGACCTGGATGCATCCTGGCGCGCGGCTGCGGCCTGCGAGATGGAAGCGGCGGGCGACCTGCGCGTTGTGATTGGAGGCCGCCGCTACGTGGCCAAATTGATGTTGAACCGGGAGCGCCCGCTCGATGAAATCCGGCGGCTGGCCGAGCAGCTTACGCTGCCTTATCAGGTCCTGGTCGGGTCGGGAGTCGAAAGCGATTACTTGAAAAAGGTCCTGGCGATCGCTACCGCTGCAAACCCGTTTACGCCTTTGGAAATCGTCTTCTTCGAGCCTTCCGGGCTTCCGCGGACGCAAGAGCTTCTCGCGGTCGTGCGCCTGCAGCGGCCGCACTATCTGGACGGCGATCTGCGCTTCCTGTTTGCCCGACCCGGCAACCGCGCCGTTCTGTTCACGCTGGTCTCCGCCGATCCGGCGGTGCGGTGGCGGGGCGATATGGAGCGCCAGGTCTTTTGGTGGCGTCGGTCGAAGCTGCCGGAAATCGAGGATTTGCCGGAGTTCGAGGACCTGGATGGCGTCCTGATCGATGCCCCCGTCTCGACGGCGGAGATCCTCGCCTGGCAGAATCGCTTCGGCCGGTCGGCGGCTGAAAGATATCACATCAGTTTTGCCGATGCGCGCCTGCAAAAACGCTGGCTGGTGCTGACTGGCCCGGATGACTACGTGGAGAACGTGATGAACTGGGAGGCTGGAAAATGAAATGACGCGTCGACAAGCGCCCGGATGAATCCGTTCCGCGGTGTTGACTCGCGGTGATTTGAAATTAAAATAGGGTGAATTTTTCAGGGAGGAGACCGCTATGCCGATCTACGAGTATCAGTGCAACGCCTGCTGCCACTGCTTCGAGGAGCTTGTCTTCTCGTCCAACGCCCCGGCGCCCAAGTGCCCCAAGTGCGACTGCGCGGACGTTAAAAAACTCATGTCGGTCGGCTGCGTGCGCTCGGAGGGAATTCCCACGGGATCCGGCGGTTTCAAGGCCCCCGCCTGCAGGCCATCCGGCTGACGGATTTAAGATCATTCCCCGGTCCGGGGAGCCGAAGCCTTTTTGAAACCGCGTTTGAGATTAAAACAGGGGTGGCCTGCCATGGCAGGCCACCCCTGTTCTATACTTCAATCGTCTCCCCCGGCTTCATCACCGCGGCCTTGGCCGCGGTTTCCCTTTCCACGCGTGCGGCCCAGGCGTCGGGATCCTGCTTGATCACCTCGAAGGTATTGTAGTGGATCGGAACCACCTGTTTGGGCTGGATTAGCTTGACGGCCCGCAGGGCGTCATCCGGCCCCATGGTGAAGTTGTCGCCGATGGGCAGGATGGCCAGATCGATGCCCTCCTCGCCGATCAGCTGCATGTCGCCGAAGAGACCGGTGTCGCAGGCGTGGTAGATTTTTTTCCCGTCCAGGTAGAGCAAGAACCCGCAGGGATTGCCCCCGTAGGAGCCGTCCGGCAGGGCCGAACCGTGCAGGGCGAGGGTCAGCTTGACCCGGCCCCAGGGGTAGTCGAATCCGCCGCCGATGTGCTGGGGGTGGACGTTCTTGACTCCCTGGGCCACCATCCAATTCTGGATCTCGAAATTGGAAATGACGGTCGCACCGGTGCGCTTGGCAATGGCCACAGTGTCCCCCACGTGGTCGCCGTGGCCGTGGGAGACCAGGATGTAGTCGGCCGAAACCTCCTCGGCCTTGACCGGGGCCAGCGGATTGCCGGTGATGAACGGGTCGATCAGAAGCTTGGCCTTGGTGCCTTCGATCAGAAAACAGGCATGGCTGTACCATGTGGCTTTGACGGTCATGGAGCCCTCCTTTCGGGTTGGGAGATAAAGGTCCCGGCGTCGATGCTGAACCCCGCCACCAGCGCGATCTTGAGGCTGGCGATGTCCGCAAGCATCTGGGCGGCGATATAAAGGCTGACGACAACAAGGCCCGCGGTCGGGATGACCTGCCGGCTCGTGACTCGCGGTGGCATGCCTTCCATGGGCGTTCGTATAGTACAAGCACCACAAGCTGTCAAAGCCCACAAATTTGTTTGAAATGGAGCGGATATCTTACAGCTCTGTAGGATTCTTTCAGCAGCCGGGACTGATCTTAGACCCCAATTAAAATGACAACTATTATAAATTATTATTTAAAATTAGATATGCTGTCCTGCCGGCAAGGGTGGCACGGATGTTGATTTATATCCTTAACCGAACCAGACCACACGATCGTTGCCAAAGGAGTCGCCATGAAGCCTGAAGCGGTTGGCAAAGAAGTCGAAACCAAGATCCGCGAGAGCGTCAGGTGCAGTTGCTGTAACCGGGCCATCACCAATCCGAAAGAATCCGTACGCAGCCGCCAGCGCGTTATGTGCGTCGCCTGCTATGAGAGCCTGCTAAACCCGTCGCATCACTGCTGCTGCAGCGGCGCCGCCGTCTAAACGGCGGATGGCGCGATGGTTTCGAGTGCCGCCTCAGCTGCAGCCGCCATCATCGGCGTTTAGATTTTTTGGTTTTGCCGAGGGAGACTTTTTTGCGCGATGTGGCTGCATTCCGCCGCAGGTTCGCCTTGCGCTTGAAGTCCCCGTATTTTCCATACCGGCCCGCCACTTGATCGCCTCTCCTTTTGAGGGATGAGGGGAATGGCCCACCGCCCCTGCGGTCAATCGCCAAGTGCCTCACATCTCCTGACGGTAGTGTTTCCGTTTTCTTTGGGAATTCCCCTTCGTTTCTGCTCCATTCTGACCGTATTCTAACGCACCTCTCATGCGGCAGCAACCCTGAGGACGCAGCATGGAAGCAGTTGCAGACGAACGACAACCCCAATGCCGGAGTCTATTCCATGTCCGTTAAATTTTTCCGCAGCGATGGCACCATCTGCATGTTCGATCCTGAAACCTTTAAGATCCATCTCTATCAGGGCGCAGGCTGGGTGGAATCGGACGATCCGGAGCTGCGCGAAGACATCCGCTTCCGTTCCGTCGAGCTCAGCCGCGATCAAGCGCTTCAGCTGAGTCGAGCGTAAGGGCAGCGCCGACTACCCAGCCGTTCTCCGCGGAAACAGGGACGGCAGCTTGAGCAGCAGCGACAGGTCGCCCTCGACGGTGTACCTCCCGCCCATGAAGGCCTGTTGGCCGTCGAGTACTCCCTTGGCGATGGCCAACCATACATTTCCAGGCGTGTGGATTACGACTCCAGGAGCCGCGGCCGGTCCCTCGTGATAGCTGCATGTCTCCTCGCTGATTTCCAGATGAGCCTGAAACGTCTCTTCGCCTGACACGTCGAATTGATACGCGGTATCGAGACCCCGGGCGGCCGCGGGGTCGAAGGCGCCTGGCATCATCTGCAAAAGCTCCCGACACGTGGTTGCCTGCGCGGGCGCGCCGTCAGGTGGAGAAATTTTCAAGCTTCTCGTTTTCTTGCTCTCGCGTCTATCTTTGTTCGGGGCGATCATTTCCTGGATCCAGGCTCTGCGGACCTCAGGGTCAAAGGATGTTTTTTCTCTGCGTTGCTGGATATAGTTTTCAAAATTCCCGAGAAACCCATGCTTTTTCCAGTGAGCGTAATCGTTGCCCATGATGGAATCCTTGTGGCGCTGCACGAGGTTCTCCATGAACAGGAAGAACCTCAGGTCCACGTCGGTGACAGGATAGCGCCGCTTTTCCCGGATCGCCTGGGCCAGGTCCCTGGCCAAATGGTTGGCGTGGGCCGCCACAGCCTCCCGGCCCAGGAACTCCCCGGGCGAGGTGGCCATCGCCGTTAAGCGTCCCACCGGAAACGCGCCATACACGCGCAGAAGCCTCGCCAGATACTCCGCCGTTTCCGTCTCCCCCTGGCCGGCGGAGACGCTGACCGTCAGGCCCGGCTTCCAAGAGGGCTGAGGTTTGTGGCCCCATGCGAGGCTTCGGTCGAGAAAGGCTTTCATCTGGGCAGTGACATGGTAGAAATAGACCGGCGAGGCCAGGATGACTCCATCCGCGGCCAGCAGTCGCTCCACAATGCCGTGATGGTCGTCGGGAATCCAGCATTTGCCTTTTTCCATGCAGAGCGCGCAGCCCGTGCAGTAGTCGATCTCGTGTTCGCAAAGCGTCACCACTTCGAGGCTGCATCCCTGCTCCGCCAGGGGTTGCCTCAGCATTTCGAGCATCAGAGCGGTGTTGCCGATGCCGGCGTGCGGCGAGCCGTTTACGGCGACGATGGTAAAGTGGCTTTCCACTGGCTTTTTCTCCTTTTGGGTCGGTGTGGGTATTACCAGAGGATCGGTTGAATCGCGTTGCTCTTACCCGGAGGCCGTGTCCGTGTCCCCGACCGGTACCAGTCCGAGTCCGTGTTGAAGAATCCACAGCCGTTCGATGCCATGACCGGCACCGGGTGCATCAGTCGAGCTACGGCTGCGGCTTCTATCGTTCCGGCGGCGAATCCTTGAGGTCCTTCATGGCCGCCACCCGGTGTTGGAACAAGCGATAAGTACATAGTGTCAAGTAACACTTTATGCTTATTTTATGAACCGGCTGGAAGTCCGTCGCTGGCGGTGCAGGCCTGCAGTGGGTTAGTTACGGGGTTGGGCTATCGTCACCGACGCCATTCGTTTGAGACGTTCCAGGAGGCTGCGGGCGTCCTCCGGTGTCGGTTGCGGCGGCAGCTGGGCCATGACCCCCAGACCCTCGCTGGCCTCGTGGAAAGCTTCATGAGGCAACTCGCTGATCACGACCGTGTTGATCAGGGCGTTGATCGGAAGCAGCCGGCGCACCAGGTCGAGCCCCGGCATGTCCAGCAGGTTCTCATCGATGACCACTCCGAGCGGCGGGTGCTTCATGACATCGGCGATGGCCGCCTGGCCGCTCTCCGCCCAGGCCACCTGAACATCTATGCTTTCCTCCAGGTACCCGGCAAACGCGTCTAAAGATTTGCGGTGGGGCGTGACGATCAGAATTCGGTGCATGCTGAAAACCTCCGAAGAAATTTACCTTTGAGCCGCCCGCCCGCAGCAGGAACCGGGTCCGGCGCAGCCGGCCTCGGCCGGTCGGCTGCCGCAGCACCCATGGTCCCGGGGGCCGGGAACCGGGTGGCGCGTGCTGCCGGTGAGCGTGCTGGTAGGCGACATTCGCTTTTGCGGCCGCAACCCCCCGCAGCCCGGACATTTCAGGGCGTCTTGCGAAGACAGAACGAGCAGTTCCCCCTGGTAGCCGCAGTCGGGGCAGTGGATGTCAAATATGGGCATCGGATGTTTTCTCCTTGATGGTTACGGCCTCGGCCGGAATCGCCGCTGCATGCAGTCGTCGATAGCAGTCGGCGATGGCTTCCCCCAGGGTGTTGACTGCCAGGCGCGCGCAGTGCAGATGGTCTTCCGGCAGGCCGCCCAGCTCGGCCTCCACGTCCTGCGGTGAAATTTCCAAGGCCTGCTCCAGGGTGCGGTTATGGGCGAGCTCGCTCATGGCGCTGGCGCAGGCGATGGTGAATGCGCAGCCGCGGGGCTGGTAGCGGATGTCGGTGATCCGCTCGGAGGTCACCCTGAGCATCACCTCGACCGAATCTCCGCATTGGCCGACGCCCAGCGCACGCCCAGAGGCAGACTCGATGGTTCCCATATTGGACGGCACGTTCACGTGCCGGATGAAGCGGCTGTTGAGCTTGCTGAAATCCATGATTCCATCGCGGCGAGATGCCGCTCCCATAGAGGGAAAAGGGTTATCGGCTCGCTTATTTTGAGGATATCAGCGTGCGTTCAACGGGTGCCCGCCCCCGCCCCCGCCGCCCCCGCAGGTATGCTGCTGGCTGAATTCGGGCAGACGCCCCTCGCTGAAGGCTTGTACCGCTTCGCCGACGGTTCGGGCCGGTCCGCAATGGAAGACCTGGATTCCCATCTGCTGGAAGCCCATAAGCGGCCGCATGCCCATGCCGCCGGCCAGCAGGACCCGGACGCGGTTCTGAGCCAGATGACTCACCGGCGCCATGCAGCCGCCTTGCTCGTGGGGGACATTGGGAATGACATTGACGGAGGCGATTTTTCCATCCTCAACAGTGACCAGGGTGTAAAGATCGCAGTGCCCGAAATGGGCGCCCAAGGAGGCATCCAGGCCTCCGGGAAATTCGGACGGTACGGCAACGATGGTGCTCATGCGTTAAGTTCTCCTTTCGATCGTAAATGGTTATGACAACGATGTGTGTATTGCGGCCGCTTTTTTGGATGTCTCCTTCTGCTGTCCAAGTTCTAATATTCGGCGCCACGTGCGGCGAATCCCCATCGACAACCCATCGGCGCTGTACTCAGTGACCGACTGCCGCTGCACCATGGCCTCGGTTACGGCCGGATCGTAGGGCAGCGCGGCCAGGAATTCGGTCTGGGCCGCATCGCACCAGCGTTGGATGTCGGTGGTGTTCTCCGGGTTCAGATCCGACTTGTTCACGATCACGCCGGTGGGGATTTTGAAGTGCCGGCAGAGCTCCGCCACGCGCTCGAGATCATGCCGTCCCGACGGTGTGGGCTCGGTCACCAGGACCGCGAAGTCGGTCCCGGACAGGGAACTGATCACCGGGCAGCCGATCCCGGGCGCTCCATCGGATAGAATCAGGCTGCGCCCGGATGCCTGCGCCAGCTCTCGGGCCTTCTGGCGCAAAAGTGCCACCAGCCGCCCGGAGTTTTCGGCGCCCGGAAACAGCTGGGCATGCACCATCGGGCCGAAGCGCGTGCGGGAGATGAACCATTCGCCGCAGTGGCGGTCCGGAAACTGGATGGCGCCCGCTGGGCAGAACTGCACGCACACCTTGCAGCCCTCGCATTTCAAGGGGTCGATCCGGTATCCTGCGGGCGGGTTGGAAACAGCGCCGAAACGGCACATCTCCGCGCAGAGCCCGCACGCCGTGCAGGCCGCGGGGTCGATCACCGCTTCGTGGCCGGAATAGAAGTCCTCGCGTGCTTTTATTTCGGGCTGCAGGATCAGGTGCAGGTCCGGGGCATCCACATCCAGGTCGCAGATAACGGCGTTGACGGCCAGATGCGCGAAGGCGGCGGTGAGAGAGGTTTTTCCGGTTCCGCCCTTGCCGCTGATAACGATGATTTCACGCATGGGCGGCCACCTCCCCCTGCCGTGAGGTTTTAGCCACCCCGCGCAATGCGGTCATCAACTGCGCGAATACGTTGTGCATGTTCGGCAGGGCGTCGGCCAGGACCCGCCCCCTCGAGTAGGCTTCAGCCAGACTGCGGTCGAACGGGATTTCAGCCAGGACGGCCATCTGCTGGCTCCGGCAGAAGTCCTGGACGGAGCGATCTCCAAGCCCGGCCCGGTTGATGACGACCGCCATGGGTTTTCCGAGTGGGGCAAAGGCCGCATGAGCCAGCTTTAAATCATGGAAACCGAAAGGGGTCGGCTCGGTGACGAGTAGGATCAGGTTGCTCGGCAATACGGCGTTGATCGCCGGGCAACTGGTTCCCGGCGGAGCGTCGATGATGACGTCGCGGGCCGCCGCCTCCCGGTTTTGCCCGAGCTTCGCGATGACGGCCCGCATCAGGGGAGGGCTCATGGCCTCGCCGACGCGCAGCCGCCCCATGAAGAATCCGATTCGGCCGGAGGCCGTCCCCCATGAGACCTCGCCCAGTTCGCGGGTGCCTGGAGACAACGCTTTCTCGGGGCATACGGCCAGGCAGCCTCCGCAGCCGTGGCACATCTCCGGGAACGTCAACAAAACCGATCCGAGGACACTGATGGCCTTGAACTGGCAGAGATCGGCGCAGGCCCGGCAATAGGTACACTTGGATTCATCGGCCACCGGCACCTCCATCACAGCGGTTTCACGACCGACGATATCCGGCTTGAGAAACAGGTGCAGGTTCGGCTCCTCGACGTCGAGATCGACGACCGTTACCGGTCGGTCCCACACCCATGCGAGGGACGCCGCCACGGTGGTTTTGCCGGTGCCGCCCTTGCCGCTGGCTACTGCGACGATCATCTTTGCCCTCCGGCGGCGCTGCGGTTGGGTCCGCCGGCCATGGGCACCTGGCCGGTCTTGTATTTTTCAACCGCCTGGCGCACCGACAGGTCTTCGAGGTTCTGGCCGATTTTAATGCCGGCCGCGGACAGCGCCTGAAACGCCTTGGGACCGACATAGCCGGTGAGGACCACTCCGACTCCGTGCCGAGTCATAAGCTCCGCCGTTTGAATGCCGGCACCCTGGGCCATCCCCTGCGAAGTTGAGTTATCGACGTACTCATTGGCCATAGTATCGGGGTCGACGATGACGAATCCAGCCGCCCGTCCGAATCGAGGGTCGATCGGGCCGTCCAGGTCGGGACCTTCGCTGCTCACCGCAATTTTGCGCATTTCCTTTTTATCTCCTTGTGGTTTTCGGTCGGTTTCTCGCCCGACCGCTTCGGGGTATCTACAGGCCCCGGACAGAACTCCCCCGTTGTCGTTCATCCGGTACTCTCCGCCTTCGATTCGCAAAACCAGGCCTCTGACGACGGCTTCCGTGACGGCCTTGCGCGCTTCCGAAAGGATGCGGCCGAACGTTTGACGCGAAATTTTCATGCGTTCGGCCGCTTCATCCTGGCGCAGGCCCTCCAGGTCCGACAGCCGCAGGGCCTCGTAGCCTTCAAAGGATAGGTAAATCTCCTCAAGCTGCCGGGCGGGGATGCCCTGCGGTTTGAAAAGCCGCACACCGGGCGCGGCATCTACCATTCTGCACTTTTTAGGGCGCGGCATGCAATTTCCTAATAAAATGAGCTAATGCCCATTAATAAGGTCTGCGAGTATTTTTGTCAAATACTATTTTATGGTCTTTTTCTCAAAAAAACGGCTTAGGCCGGTTTGGGTTCGACGCCGGGTACCTGCATGCCCGCCAAGCGCTGCTCCAGGGCATCCAGCCTGCGCCGGAGTTCTTCGGCTTCGGCCTCCAGGTTGGACTTGATCAGGTT
This sequence comes from uncultured Desulfatibacillum sp., assembly GCA_964570965.1. Taxonomy (GTDB): domain Bacteria; phylum Desulfobacterota; class Desulfobacteria; order Desulfobacterales; family SpSt-501; genus SpSt-501. The sequence goes on along the minus strand of CAZNAX010000011.1, from coordinate 13,751 downwards.
CGGTTGAGTCGCTTCGGGAAACCAGGGCGCCCCGTAGCCGATCCCGCCCCTGCCCCGGCCGAAGAAGCAGAAGCCTCTTCGGAAACCGCGTTGCCGGCCGCGGCCGCCGGGTCCAAAGCCTCTGCCGTAATCCATGGCCGCGGTATCGGCATCCCGTCCGAGATTTCCGCAATACCCAAATCCGCCGCCGGTTTTCGGCCCCTGGCTTCTTGGCCCTGTTCGATCGTATCCTGGCATAATGACACCTCCTAGTGTGATTGGGATCTTCCGGGGGATTCGGCCGCCTGCTCCGCCTGCGGCCCGGACACCGACTCCATTCCGGAGAAGGCCGTCCTCTCATCGGATGCCCCGGATTCATCCGGTGAATTCGACAATCCGTGCTGCGCCGACGCCAGTCCGTCGTTTCTGCCTCTTCGGCAGCGCCTGCGGCCGCGGCCGCAGGGCGGCGCTTCGCCGGCAAATTCGTAATTGCCGCCCTCGATGCGAATCGCCCAGCCGTTCACCAGGGCCTTGGCCACAATCCCGCGCGCTTCTGCCAGAAGGCGTGAAAAGGTAGGGCGCGAGACGCCCATCAGCTCGGCGGCTTGCTCGTGTTCCAGCCCCTCCGCATCAGCCAGGCGCAGCGCCTCCCATCCATCCAAGGTCAATGTGACTCCCCGCAACCGTCCAAGGGGCACGCCTTGAGGCGTGTAGAATTGGGCAACAGGCTGATGGCGGATCCAGCGGTTCATTCTGGGGCGCGGCATATGATCTCCTAGTTATGCACATTTGTTCAAAACATAATATTTCATTTTTCAAGTGTCAATAACTATTATGAACATATTTTCATAATAATTCCTTCATCCGGGGGCACGCCCGGCGGCTGGCCGAGGACGCGCGGTCCCTTCGTGAATGTTTTTCTTTTTACCGGCGTTATGATATGCCAACAAGAATCCGCATGTTCCTTTATCTCCGCCGGCCCTTATGATAGGGGCGATTCACCCAAGCGCTTCCGCGATAGGAGGTGTTACTGCCATGCCGGAAACGTGGGCCATCGTCCTCATCGATGACGAGGAGGACATCCGCGAGGTCATGTCGCTTGCCCTGGCGGATGCCGGTTATGATGTCCGCACGGCCGGCGACGGCCAGACCGGTCTGCGGATGTGTATCGAAACCCCCCCGCAGATCGTTATCACCGACATCCGTATGCCGGGTATGGACGGGCTCCAGGTCCTGGAGCGTGTCAAACTTCAATTCCCCGACACCGAAGTCATCGTGGCGACCGCCTTCGGCGAGATGGAGCTGGCCATCCGCGCGCTTCAGCTGGATGCCTCGGACTTCATTACCAAGCCGATCGGCAGCGACAATCTTTTTCTCGCCTTGAACCGCGCCCGTGAGCGCTACACCTCGCGCCGCCGGCTCAAGGACTACACGCTTCTGCTCGAGAAGGAGAAGGCCGAAACCAGCCAGCAGCTGCTCAAGACCATCGCCTTTCAACGCAACCTGATCGAGAGCTCGATGGACGGAATTATGGGGGTGGACGAGCAGCAGGCCGTGGTGATCTACAACCGCGGCATGGAGCAGCTCCTTGGCTTTGCGCGGGATCAGGTCCTGAATCGAATGACCCTGCCCCAGTTTTTCCGCCCGGACGAGGCCGCCCGCTTTCAATCGGAGCTTCGCGGCGACGGCTTCGGAGGCCGCAACCGGCTTTTCCTCTTCGAGACCCTCTTGAAAACCGACTCCGGCCGGGAGATACCGGTGCAAGCGTCGGCGGCCGTTCTGATGGATGACGGACGTGAGAACGGCCTGGTGGGGTTCTTCCGGGACTTGAGGGAAATGCGGCGGCTGGAGCGCGAGCTGGCGGACCAGGCCCGCATTCTGCATCAGGACAAGATGATGTCCCTCGGGCGGCTGGCGGCCAGCGTCGTGCACGAGATCAACAACCCCCTGTCGGGTATTTTGAACTATCTCCGGCTGATGTCCCGGCTTCTGCAGGAGGGAGCCTTCACGGACGAACGCCGGGACAAGTTCCGGCGCTACCTGGCCATCGCCGAAACCGAGACGAGCCGCTGTTCGCAGATCGTCTCCAACCTGCTCAGCTTTTCGCGGCGGTCGCCGGCGGCCTTCGCGCCGGTCGACATTGCCGAACTCATGCGGCGTTGCATCCTGCTGAGCCAGCACAAACTGGAGCTGAGCCAGATCCGGCTGGAGTCCCGCGTTCCGCCGGGCCTTCCCGCGGTCGAGGGGGATTTCAACCAGCTGCAGCAGTGCGTGATCAACCTGATTTTCAACGCCATCGATGCCATGCCGCAGGGCGGCGCGCTGACCCTGGACGCCCGGGCCGGCGACGCGGCGCAAACGGTGTCGATTCGGGTGCAGGACACGGGGCCGGGGATCCCGGCCGAACACCTGCCCAGCATCTTCGAGCCGTTTTTCACCACCAAGAGCGAAGGTCATGGCCTGGGCCTGGGCCTGTCCACGGTTTACGGGATCGTGGAACGGCATCACGGTACCGTCGAGGCCCGCAATCTCGACGAGGGCGGCGCTTTGTTCGTGATTACGCTCCCGATAGCCCGGTCAGCCTGAACTGCCGGTCGGCTGGGAGCACCAAGGACGTTCGGAATGATTCACACTCCCGGGTTTTCGGGGAAGACCATTGCCTGCCTCGACTGGCTGGCCATCCTCGACGAGGTCAACATCGCCGCCTTCATGGTCGGCCGGAACCGGCGCATCGAGTCGTTGAACCTGAGCGCCCAGGCCATGATCGGCCTTAAGGGAAGTGAGGCCATCGACAAGGACTGCCGGGAGGTTTTTTTAGGCGTGCCCTGCCTGGTCTCCTGCCCGTTCAAGAGCCAGCGGGACCTCATGCAAGCGGAGTCCATGTTGCAGCTCCCGGGCGAAGGCGATGAAAGCTACCTGGTGACGCGCATCGCCACGCCCGTGTATGACGCGGCGCGGCAGGTCGTGGGCTGCCTCACCATCCTGCAGGACCATGCCCCGATTGCCGACCTCGTCAACCGCATCCACTATGAGGAGCGCAGCCTGAAGATCATCTTGGACAATCTCGAGGTAGGCATTTTCACGGTGGACCGAGGGGGGGTCGTCACGTTTTTCAACACCGCGGCCGAAAAAATTACCGGCTTCAGCCGCCAGGAGGTCCTGGGTCGGCCGTGTGCCGCGATTTTCCGCGGAGGCTCCGCCGCCGAGCTGAACCTGCTCAAGGAAACCATCGCCAGCGACAGCCCCCGCAGCGGCATCGAAAGCCGGATCCTCACCCGTGAAGGCGTCGCCGTACCCATTCGGGCCACCTATCTGCCGCTGCGCAACGAAAATGGGATCGCCGTGGGAGGGTTGACCACCTTCAGCGACCTTACCCTGGTTCACCAGTTGAAGCAGGCGATTGAGGGACGCTACACCTACTATGACATGGTCGGAAAGTCCCCGGTCATGCAGCGGATCTTCGAAAACGTGCAGGTCGTGGCCAAGACCGACGCCACGGTGTTGATCGAAGGTCCCACCGGAACCGGCAAGGATTTTTTGGCCAAGATTATCCACTCGGCCAGCCGGCGCAGTGCCAAACCGCTGGTCAAGGTGAACTGCGCGGCCATTCCCGACACGCTCCTCGAATCGGAGATGTTCGGTTACGTCAAAGGCGCTTTCACCGGCGCGGTGCAGGATCGTATCGGCCGGTTTCAGGCAGCCGACGGCGGAACCATTTTCCTGGATGAGATCGGGGACCTGCCGCTGGCGCTGCAGGCCAAGCTGCTGCGGGTGATCGAGGAGAAGATTTTCTTTCGGCTGGGCACCTCGCAGACCACCAAAGTGGATGTGCGTATCATCTCGGCCTCCAACCAGCGTCTCGAGCAGCTCGTCGCGCGCAAGCGCTTCCGGGAGGATCTGTTCTACCGGCTCAATGTATTCCGCATCGAGCTTCCCAGCCTAAGGGACCGCCCGGCGGATATTCCGCTTTTAATCGGCCACATCCTGCGCCGCCTGAGCACGTCGAAGGGAGTGGTCCCTCCGGAGATATCCGAGAACGCCATGCAGCTGCTCCTGAACTACAATTACCCCGGCAACATTCGCGAGCTGGAGAACATCCTGGAGCATGCGCTCATTCTCTGCCAGGAGAGCGTGCTGCGACGTAAGCATCTGCCCGACTACCTGCGGCTGCGGCCCCCGGCAACCGTCGGCCGCCGGGCGAAGGCCGCGTCGTCGGATTCATCCGAAAGCGCCCGCATCCTCACGGCGCTTCGCCGCCACAGCGGCAACCGCTCCCTGGCCGCCCGCGCCCTGGGCATGGACCGCAGCACCCTTTGGCGCAAAATGAAGAAACATAAATTGATCGACACCTCGGACAAGTGATGCCCCGGGCTGTTGCAGACATGTTGCATATTTAATTGCTGCAACATAATATTATTAATTATTTTATCTTGTTAAAAATTCAAACATGTTGCAATTTTTGCAACTCTCCGCCCTGTAGGCCCTTCATCTCCCGCCGCGTTGTAAAACTCAACTAATTGTATCGATTGTTAAAAATATGAATTTGCAGGTTTGGTACGGTCCCTGCTCTGGTCTTGGCGCAGACAACGGCATTGCCCCAGGGTGGACATGAAAAAACCAATCAAGGTGCTGATCGTCGACGACGAGCCCGACATGCGGGTTTTTCTTTGCAATCTCCTGGGAGGCTGCGGGTATGCAACCATCCCGGCCGAAGATCGAGAGGACGGTCTATATAAAGCCAAGCGGGAAAGACCGGCTTTGATCATCCTGGATGTGATGATGCCCAATAAAGACGGACTGCAACTTTACCGCGATCTCAAGGAGGACAGGCGCCTCAAAAATATTCCGGTGATCATGGTTTCCAGCATCGGCAGGAAAACCTTCCTGCAGTACCAGAGGTCCTATTGTACCTTGCCGGAGGTCGATTCGATCACTCAGGTCGCGTACTTGAAAAAACCATTGAACGCGGAAGAGCTGATCGGCTGGGTCCACAGCCTGACGGCAGCCGCGCCAGCAGCTTGACCGTCAACGGTCTAAGGTGACGCCCATGGCCATTCGCATCGGTTTTTACATCTGCCACTGCGGGATCAACATCGCCTACCGGGTTAGAGTGGAGGAGGTAGCGGCCTTCGCCCGGCAGCTGCCGAACGTGGTCGTCGCGCGCGACTACAAGTTCATGTGCTCGGACCCCGGGCAGGAGATGATCGAAAACGACATCAAGATGCAGGGCTTGAACCGCGTGGTGGTGGCCTCCTGCTCGCCGCGGCTGCACGAGAAGACCTTCCAGGCCGCCTGCCGGCGGGCCGGCCTCAATCCCTACTTTTTTCAGATGGCCTCGGTGCGGGAGCAGGTCTCCTGGGTCACGACCGATGCGGACGACGCGACCCGCAAGGCCAAGAGCCTGGCGGCGGCGGCCGTCCAACGCGTCAACCGCCATCACGCGCTCCAAACCCGCGAGGTGAAGGTGCATCCCGATGTGATGGTCGTTGGCGGCGGCATCGCCGGCATGCAGGCTGCGCTCGACATCGCCAACGGCGGCCATAAGGTCTACCTCGTCGAGAAACAGACCACCATCGGCGGGCACATGCTGCAATTCGACAAGACCTTTCCCACCCTGGACTGTGCGGCCTGTATCGGGACCCCTAAAATGGTGGAGGTGGCGCAGAACCCGAACATCACGCTGTACTCCTACAGCGAGGTCAAAGAGGTGAGCGGGTTCATCGGCAACTACACCGTCACGGTTCGGCGCCATCCGCGCTACGTGAAGGAAGGGGTCTGCACCGGTTGCGGCGAGTGTGCCAAGGTGTGCCCGGTGTCGATCCCCAGCGACTGGGACGTCGGCATCGGTACCCGCCAGGCCATCGGCCGGGCGTTCCCGCAGGCCATTCCGATCACTTTCAATATCGAGAAGAAAGACCGCGCTCCCTGCATCTCCGCCTGTCCGGCAGGGATCAACGTCCAAGGGTACGTGCAGCTCGTCGGCCAGGGCAAATACCCGGAAGCCGTGCGTCTGATCATGGAGCGGCTGCCGCTGCCGGGCGTGCTGGGTCGAGTCTGCCCCCATCCGTGCGAAAGCCGCTGCCGGCGCGCCGAGGTCGATTCGCCGGTGGCCATCCGCTACCTGAAGCGGTTTGCCGCCGACCACGTCGACCTGGAAAGCCTGCCCTTGCCGGCGATCGTCGAGCGGTCCCCGCGCGTGGCCGTGGTGGGTTCCGGTCCGGCTGGACTCACGGTGGCTTACTATTTGCGCCTGCGAGGATACGCGGTGAGGATCTACGAGGCCCTGGACCGCCTGGGCGGCATGCTGCGGGTGGGCATTCCGGACTACCGCCTGCCGCCGGAGGTCCTCGATCGCGAGATCGCCTATCTCCTCAAGACCGGCATCGAGGTTCGAACCGGACAGCGGCTGGGCCGCGACTTCACGCTGGAGAGCCTCAAGGCCGAGGGCTTCGGTGCGGTCCTCTTGGCGATCGGCGCGCACCTGGGCTTGGCCGCGGGGATAGCGGGCGAGGGCGACGGCGAGGGCGTGCTGAACGCCGTGGACTGGCTCCGGCAAGTCAATCTCGGCGACCGCACCTGTCCCGGACGGAGGGCCGTCGTGATCGGCGGCGGCAACGTGGCGGTGGACGCCGCGCGCGTGGCCCGCCGGTTGGAAAGCGAGACGGTCACCATCGTGTACCGCCGCACCCGCCAGGAGATGCCCGCCTACCCCGAGGAGATCGAGGATGCACTCGCCGAAGGCATCGATATCCGTTTTTTAACGGTGCCGACCCGGGTGATCGGCCGCGGCGGCAAGGTTGTCGGTCTCGAGTGCATCCGCACCGAGCTGGGACCGCCGGATGAAAGCGGGCGCCGGCGGCCGGTGCCGGTGGCCGGCTCCGAGTTCGTGATCGACTGCGACGCCGTCATTCCGGCCATCGGACAGAGGATCGATCTGAGCGGGGCCGGCGGACCCGAAGGGCTTAAAACGAGCCCCCGCGGCAGCCTGGCGGTCAACCCGCACACCCTGCAGACCTCCCTGCCGTACGTGTTCGCCGCCGGGGATGCGGTCAGCGGCCCGGCCACGGTGATTGAAGCCGTCGCCGCCGGACACCGGGCGGTCGATGCCATCGATCGGTTTCTGCAGGCGCAGGAGCTGTCCACCCTCGAGGCGGAGGCGGGCGGCCGGGCGGCGCCGGAGGCCGACTGGGCCCCTATCCCAACGGACATCGGCCGACAGGAGCGGGTGCGCTGCGGGCATTTGGACGCATCGACACGGGTGTCCGGTTTTGAGGAGGTGGATCTCAATTTTGCGGAGGCGGACGCCCGGCGCGAGGCGGCGCGCTGCCTCAACTGCGGCATCTGCTGCGAATGCATGGCCTGCGTGCAGGTCTGCGAGGCCAAGGCCATCGATCACACCCTGCGGGCCGAGGAACTCGAGGTGAAGGTCGGCAGCATCATCCTGGCGACCGGCTACGACCTGATGGACCCCAGCCCCATGCGGCAGTTCGGCTACGGCATGTACCCGAACGTTTTCACCAGCCTGGAGTTCGAACGGCTCTCCAACGCCACCGGCCCGACCGGCGGACGGATCCTGATCCGTGATGAAGCCGGCCAGTTCACGCGCACTCCGCAAAGCGTCGCCATCCTGCACTGTGTCGGCAGCCGGGACGTGAACTACCACGAGTACTGCTCGCGGGTGTGCTGCATGTACGCGCTGAAATACACCCATCTCATCAAGGAAAAGGTCGGCCACGCGACGCGGGTCTACGATTTCTACATCGATCAGCGCTGCTACGGCAAAGGCTATGAGGAATTCTACCGCCGCTGCCAGGAGGAAGGCACCGTCTTCATCCGCGGCAAGGTGGCCGAGATCACCGACCAAGCCGCCACGGCCGCGGAGCAGGGCAAGCTCATCGCCATCGCGGAAGACACCCTCTCCGCCACCCGCTTGCGGGTGCCGGTGGACATGGTGGTGCTCTGCGCGGCGATGGAGTCGCGCCGGGATGCGGCCGCAGTCGGACGCATCTTCGGCGTCAATCAGGGCGCGGACGGGTTCTTCCTGGAGGAGCACCCCAAGCTGGGCCCGCTCAACACGGCCACCGACGGGGTTTTCCTGGCGGGAACCTGCCAGAGCCCCAAGGACATTCCCGACACGGTGGCCCAGGCCTCGGGAGCCGCGGTCAAATCGCTGTCTCTCGCCAGCCGCGGCAAGGTCGTGATCCCCTCGGCCATCTCCTGGATCGACCCGGACATCTGCTCCGGCTGCCAGACCTGCATCGGGCTCTGCCCCTATTCAGCCATCGAGTTCGACGCGCGGCGCTGGGTTTCGGTGGTCAACGAGGCCTTGTGCAAAGGCTGCGGCAGCTGCGCCGGCGGATGTCCCAGCAGCGCCGCCCAGGTGCGGCATTTCAGAAAAGAGCAGCTCTTCGCCGAGTGCGACGGCATTATGAACGCCCTCAAGGCGGTCGGAATCTGAGAGGAGGAGATCATGCAGGACTTTGAACCTACGATCGTCGCCTTTGTGTGCAACTGGTGCACCTACACGGCGGCCGATCTGGCCGGGACTTCGCGGCTGTCCTATCCCAAGAATGTGCGCATGATCCGGGTCATGTGCACCGGCATGGTGGATCCCCAGTACGTGATCAAGGCACTGCTGCAGGGGGCGGACGGCGTTCTGGTGAGCGGATGCCATCCGGGGGACTGTCATTACATCAACGGAAACTTCAAGGCCCGACGGCGGATCAAACTGCTGAAGGAGATCCTGCCGCGATTCGGTTTCGAGACCGAGCGTCTGCGGCTGACCTGGATCGGGGCCAGCGACGGAATCCAGTTCGCTGAAATCATGCGGGAATTGGTCTCACAGGTCAAGGCCCTGGGGCCCAGCCGGGCGCAACTGGCGATGGCCGTGGGCTGAGCGCCGCGCCGGCGGGCCGCGGAGAAGGGCGTGTCAGGCGGGGATCGTCATCGGCTTTTCTCCGGCCGGGCTCAAGGATCAAGGGTTGCATCATCAGCGCGACATGCACAGGGAGAGCATATGGCCAGCACATACCGTCTTGAAATGAAAAACGGCGACAGGGTAGCGGCGATTCGCGGCTTTTTGCAGCAGCTGCTCACGCAAGAAGCGGTGCGCGCGGTGCTGGTTGCCCAGCACCTCCCGCGCAAATCCTTGGTGATGCCGACCTTGGTTACCGAGCCCGAGCGGCTGGAAGGGGCGGATCCACTGGCGCCCTGTTTCCCGATCAATGCCGCCCGCATCGCCTCGCGCCTCGCCCGCAAACCCATGGGGGCGCGGTGGGCCGCGGTGCTGCGGCCCTGCGAAATCCGGGCGTTCCTCGAACTGGTGAAGCTCAAGCAGGCGCGCACGGACGAGGTGGTCCTCATCAGCTACGACTGCCTGGGGGCGTTTCAAAACAAGGATTATATTCGTTTCGCAGGTGCAGATCCCGTTGGCGCGACGACGGATTTTCTCCGGCGGGCGCTTTCCGGTAACCGATTCGAGCCGGACCTCGCACCGGCCTGCCGGGCCTGCGAGTTTCCGGTGCCTGCGCACAGTGACATCCATATCGGCTGGCTGGGTGCGGATGAAAACGGATCCCTGCCGGTGGAGGAGCGGACGGCAGCCGGCCATGAACTGATTGCCGCTGCGGGCCTGGCCGGCTATGACGCGCCAGCCCCCTGGAAGTCGGCCGTGAATGCGTTAGCGGCGCAGCGCGCCGCTTACCGGGATGAGATGTTCGCCCGGACCGAAGCGGCCATCGGCAGCATCGACCAGGCCGGGGCGTATTTTGGCGACTGCATCAACTGCTACAACTGCCGCGTGGCCTGCCCGGTGTGTTACTGCAAAGAGTGCGTTTTCGTCACCGACGTTTTCAACCACGAGCCGTCGCAGTATCTGCAGTGGGCCGGCCGCCAGGGGGTGCTCAAGATGCCCACCGACACCTTGTTTTATCACCTCACCCGTCTGGCGCACATGAGCACGGCCTGCGTCGGCTGCGGGCAGTGCTCCAATGCCTGCCCCAACGAGATTCCCGTGATGGAGGTATTTCGAACCGTCGCGCGCTACACCCAGCAGGCCTTCGACTACGAAGCCGGCCGGAATCTGGAGGAGGCCCCGCCCCTGTCGGTGTTCCGGGAGGCGGAGTTTCCGGAAGTCGTAGGAATCAGCCGCCGGCCTGCCGCCGGGGGGTAATTCCATGATGCAGAGACGGGTCTTGCCATTTCGACGTTTAGCGGGGGGTCAGTTGTTTTGAATGAAAATCCGAAATCCGAATATCGAAATCCGAAACAAGCTCGAAACTCGAATGGCCGAAATTCAAAACGAGTTTAGAACATTGGGATTTTTTGAAATTTGGATTTGTTTCGAATTTCGGGTTTCGTGCTTCAAATTTTTAGGGGTGCCACCCCGAGTTTGATGGAGGACATCATGAAGCGCAGAATAGGCACGGCAGTGGTGGTCGGCGCCGGGATCGCCGGCATCCGCGCCGCCTTGGATCTGGCCGAATACGGATACGGGGTCACCCTGGTGGACCGCGCCCCCCACCTGGGAGGCATCCTGAGCCAGCTCGATTACCAGTTCCCCACGGACCACTGCGGCATGTGCCGGATGCTGCCGCTGGTCCAGCGCGACGCCGCTTCCCAGCACTGCCTGCGCCGGGGGCTTTTCCACGAAAACATCGACATCCTGCTGGCGACCGAGATTACCGGCATCGAGGGGGAACCCGGGAAACTGCGCGTCACCCTCAAGCAGCAGCCGCCGTGGGTGGACCCGAACCGCTGCGTCGGCTGCGGCCGCTGCGGCCCGGTCTGTCCGGTGGATGTCCGCGATGAATTCAACGCCGGCCTGACCCGGCGCAAAGCCATCTACCTGCCGGTGCCGCACGCCTTTCCCAACGCCTATGTGCTGGACGCGGCGGCCTGCACGCGCTGCGGGGCCTGCCTCCAGGTCTGTCCGACGGACGCCATCCGCATGCCGGAGGCGGAGCGCACGAAATTCCGCATCCTGGTGGTCGACGACGAACTCGTGGTGCGCGACTCGTTGAAGGAATGGCTGGAGGCCGAAGGATTCACCGCGGCCATGGCCGGATCCGGGCCGGAGGCGCTGGCCGCGCTGGAGGCCGAACCCTATCACCTCATGCTGCTGGACATCAAAATGCCGGGCATGGACGGGGTCGAGGTGCTCGAACGTGCCAAACAGCTGTCGCCCGAGCTCACCGTCATCATGATGACCGCGTATGCCACCGTCGAGACCGCCGTGGAGGCCATGAAGATCGGCGCCATGGACTACCTCATCAAGCCCTTCGAGGTGGACCGTCTGATTCCAAAAGTCGTGGAGGTCTTCCAGCGGCTGGAGGCGGCCGAAGCCCGCCAGATCGAAGCCGGTGCGGTGGTGCTCTGCGGCGGGACGTCCTTCTACGACCCCTCGCTGGGCAAGAACCCCTTCGGTTACCGGATTGAGCCCAACGTGCTGACCCAGATCGAATTCGAGCGTCTGCTGAGCGGAACCGGGCCTACCGGCGGCCGCCTCACCCGTCCGAGCGACGGCCAGGCGGTCCGTCGGGTCGCCTGGATCCAATGCGTGGGCTCGCGGGATGTTCAGGTGGATGCCGATTTCTGCTCGAACATCTGTTGCATGGTATCCATCAAAGAAGCGCTGTTGGCCAAAGCGCACGCCGAGGGCGATCTCGAAGCGGCTATTTTTTTCATGGATATGCGGACCTTCGGCAAGACCTTCCAGCGGTACCGCGACGCAGCTGAACACCAGCACGGGGTGCGGTTCATCCGATCGCGTCCGCATTCTCTGTTTTGCGATGCTACCGGCGCCGGCCTTGCGATCCGATGGTTGGATGCCGGTGGCACCTGTTGGGAGGAGTCCTTCGACCTGGTGGTCCTGGCAGCGGGGCAGCGCCCGGCGCCTGGCTCCAGGGAGTTGGCCGCCCAGCTGGAGCTTCCGCTCAACCCCTGGGGCTTCATGGAGACCGAACCCTTTTCGATGAGCCGCACTCGGAACCCGGGAATCTTTCTGGGGGGGGCTTTCAGCTGCATGAAAGACATCGGAGAGGCGGTGATTCAGGCGTCTTCCGCCGCCGCCAACGCCTCGCGGGTCATCCATTCCGCCGGGGGAAGCTTGGCGCTGGAGGAGCCGCCGCCAAGCCTGCCGGAGGGTCTGAGCCGTGAAGCCCCCCAAATTTTGGCCGTCCTTTGCCGCTGCGGCCGAGCGGCAGCAGGCCAGCCGCCGACGGAGTTTCTGTCGCGTGCACTGCGCAGCGACCCGGCCGTGACGGCGGTTGAAACCGTCGAGAATCTCTGCACGGCAGCCGGATGGGAGCAGCTCGCGGCCTGCGCCCGCAAGGCGGCCGGCAACCGCCTGTTGATCGGCGCCTGCCTGCCCGCCACCCGACTGTGCAAGCTCAAAGACCTTGGTCGGGAGTTGGGGATCAGCGCCGGTTTGATCGAGGTGGTCGACATCGCACCCTGGTCCAGCGCATCCGCAACTGAGCCGGCCGCTGCCTCCGCCGCGCTGGTGGAGCTGCGCGCGGGGGTCGCCAAGCTCAAGTGGGTGGAGCCTCATTCCGCCGCGGAAATTCAGGTCGCCCCCCGGGCGCTCGTCGTCGGCGGGGGCGTTGCCGGCCTGACGGCCGCGCTGACGATTGCCGACCACGGCTACGGCGTGGAGCTGGTCGAGGCCAGCGATCGGCTGGGAGGCAACTTGACTTGGCTCAGCCGCACGCTGGAAGGCCACGACATTCGAGCGCTGCTGGACGACATCCTGAAGCGCATCGATAAGCACCCCCGCATCCAGGTGCATACCGGGTCGCGGGTCGTCCAGGCCCACGGAGAAGTCGGCTCCTTTTCCACGATCATCGAGGGTCCGGACCATCAGGTCCGCCACCTGGACCACGGGGTCGTGATTTTGGCGACCGGTGGTACGGAGGCCCCCGCCCGGGGGTTTGCCTGGGGCGCCAGCGCAGCCGTCATGACCCAGTCCGAGGTGGAACGGCAGTTGGCCGACGGCCGGCTGGATGTCAAGGGGCTGGACACGGTGGTGATGATCCAGTGCGTGGGCTCCCGGCAGGAACCCCGCAACTACTGCAGCCGCGTCTGCTGCGCTGCGGCCTTGAAGCAGGCCTTCGCTATCAGGGAGCGCAACCCTCAGGCGAGCGTGTACGTCCTCTATCGCGACCTGATGACCACCGGCTTCACCGAAGCGGCCTTCACCCGGGCGCGCCAAGCCGGCATGGTCTTCATCCCGTACCGGTTGGATCGCCCGCCGCAGGTTCAGCCGGTCGATGGCGGCCTGACGGTAACGGTGGAGGAGCCGATTCTGCAGCGCATGCTGCGCATCGAGGCGCAATTGGTAGTGCTGGCGACCGGCATTGTCCCCACGCTGCCGCGCGAGCTGGCCGAGGCCTTTGGCGCCCACGTCGATCCGGACGGCTTTTTCCAAGAGGCCGAAACGAAGTGGCGCCCGGTGGATAGTCTAAAAGAAGGCGTGTTCGCCTGCGGGCTGGCGCTCTCCCCGCGGACCATCCCGGAGGCCATCGCCACGGCCGAAGCCGCCGCCCAGCGGGCGTTGCGCATCCTCGGCCGCGAACGGCTGGCGACGGGCAAGGTCGTGGCGGGCGTGCGGCACAGCCTGTGCAGCCTCTGCGAGCAGTGCATCAACGCCTGTCCTTATGGGGCGCGCACGCTGGAGGCGGATCTCGAACAGGTGCTCGTCAACCCGGCCATGTGCCAAGGCTGCGGGGCGTGCGCCGCCGTGTGCCCGAACGACGCATCGTTTCTGGAGGGCT
>CAZNAX010000010.1:0-37160 GCA_964570965.1 uncultured Desulfatibacillum sp. | reverse complement strand
AACCAGCGACTTCTACCGTGTGAGGGTAGCGCTCTCCCGCTGAGCTAAGCGCCCGGAATTAGATGGGTTGTGCAAACCGAGTTGGTATGCGGTTTCTATTTACGTGGTTCCTGCGTCGAAATCAAGTTTTTTTTCGGAGCTCTCGTCCGCGGAGGTAGGGGGCTGCGGCGCTTCAGTTGCGTCCCCCGCATCGGCGCCGTGGGCCTCGCGCGGCGCATCCATCTCCTCCTCTGCCGGATCCTCTGCCGGCACGGCGCTTGTAGCCGGTGGGGCGGTTTCCTCTTCCGGCTCGATCGCGATGTTGCCGCGCATCTCCAAGGGCGCCTTGCCGAACTCTTCGATTTCTTTCGGGGTGGGCAGATCCTTTAAATCCCTCAAATCGAAGGTTTCCAAGAATTTACGGGTGGTGGCGTAGATCAGCGGTCGTCCGGCGATCTCCTTGCGGCCCAGCACGCGGACCAGCTTGCGCTCCAGCAGCTGCCGCAGCACGCCCCCGCAATCCACCCCGCGGATATGCTCCACGTCGGAGCGGATGACCGGCTGCTTGTAGGCGATGATGGCGAGGGTCTCCAGGGCGGCTCGGCTCAGGCGCACCGGCTTGGGATCGACCAGCCGCCGGATCCAGGCAGTATACTCCGGGCGGGTGCGGAATTGATAGCCGCCGGCAACCTCGGCCAGATAGAAGCCGCCCTGGCGGGAGTCGTAGTCGGCCGTCAGCGCTGCGACGGCTTCGGCGATGGCTCCGGCGCCCGCCGGGTCCAAGATCTTCTTGAGCCGTTCCGGGCCGAGCGGCTCCTCCGCCACGAACAGCAGGCTTTCAACAATGTTTTTGAGATCCTTCATTATTGATAGAATATCCTGATGATGCCCGAGTTCACATGCTGGACGAGTCGGATAAGGGCGAGCTTGACCATTTCCAGGATCGCCAGAAAGGTGACGACGATCTCGCTGCGCGTCGGGTTTTCGGGAAACAGTTCAAAAAACGTGAGCGATCCGCGCGCTTCCAACATGTCCGCGATTTGCGAAATCCGTTCCTTGACCGAAATCGTGTCGGCGGTGAACTCGATGCGCGCCTCGTCCGGCAGCCCAGAGAGGATCCGCTGGAAGGCGTCGATCAGTTCGAACAGCCCGATCTTGATGACCTCGTCGTCCGCCGGGGCCGCGGCCAACGCCGCCGAACTCGTCGGCCGGGTGAATGTATTCTCTCCCAGCAGGGGGCGCTCCGCCAACTGCTCCGCCGCGGACTTGAGCCGCAAGTATTCGATCAGCGGCCGGACGATCGCCTGCCGCGGATCCTCCTCCTCGCCCTCCTCTTCGGCGTGGGCCGGGAGGAGCATGCGGGATTTGATCTGGGCCAGCGTGGAGGCCATGACCACGAATTCCGCGGCGTACTCGACGCTCAGGGCCTTGAGCCATTCCAGGTACTGGAGATACTGCTCGGTGATGAGGGCGATCGGGATGTCGTAAATATTGATTTCATTTTTTTTGATCAGATGAACCAATAGATCCATCGGTCCCTCGAAGATATCCGAGAGCTTCACCCGATACGGTCCGTCCGTCGCTGCCTCCTGCTGTTCCGTCACCTGCAACCCGTCCTTAGAGTTTGATGGCTGCGCGCACTTCCTCCATGGTCCGCCGGGCGGTCTGACGGGCCTGGTCGTTGCCGGCCGAGATGATCTCCTCCACGAGCCGGGGCCGCTCCTGGTAGAAGCGTCGTCGTTCGCGGATCGGATCTAAAAAGGCGTTGAGGTGCTGGGCCATGAGTTTCTTGCATTGCACGCAGCCGATGTCGGCGCTGCGGCAGCGCCGGTTGACTTCCTGAACCACTTCCGGCGGAGAGTAGAGTTTGTGAAAGTCATACACGTTGCAGACCTCCGGGTCGCCGGGGTCGCTCTTGCGCATGCGCTGGGGATCGGTGACCATGCCGGCCACCTTGGCGGCGACCACCTCCGGCGCGTCCGACAGGAAGATCGCATTGCCGTAGCTCTTGCTCATCTTGCGTCGATCGGTGCCCAACAATTTAGGGGTTTCGGTCAAAATGACCTCCGGCTCCGGGAAGACCGGTCCGTAGAAGTAATTGAAACGCCGGGCGATTTCGCGCGTAATCTCCACGTGCGGCGCCTGATCAACCCCCACCGGCACGCCGTAGGGCTTGTACATGATGATGTCGGCGGCCTGGAGCACAGGATACCCCAAAAACCCGAAGGTGGAGAGGTCCTTGTTGTTGAGCTGCTCGATCTGGTCCTTGTACGTGGGATTGCGTTCAAGCCAAGGCACCGGTGTGATCATCGACAAAATCAAAAACAGCTCCGCGTGCTCCTTGATCCGGGACTGGATGAAGAGCGTGCTTTTTTCCGGCGTGAGGCCGGCGCTCAGCCAATCGAGCAGGATATCGTCGGTGAAACCCCGGATCCCGGCGGGGGTTTCGTAGTCGCTGGTCAGGGCATGCCAGTCCGCGACGAAAAAGAAACAGTCGTATTCATCCTGCAGGCGCACCCAGTTGGCCAGGGCGCCGTGGTAATTTCCCAAATGCAACGGCCCGGTGGGCCGCATGCCGCTCAAGAGCCGTTTTTTCATGAGAAATGATACACTCCAGTCGTATGGTAGGATCCCGCGGCCAGATTTACGCGTTCAGACAGCATCCGTGCGCACGCAGGTGGGCGCGGGCGAATGCCAATTCGTCTTCATGAGACTTCAACCGACCGTTCAGTTTGGCATTGAAGACGGCCTGAAACACTTCTCGGTAGATCGGACCGGGGCTGACCCCGAGGCGCCCTAAATCTTCCCCTCTCAGGGAAATCGACACCCGGCGCAGGTTCGTGAAATAAAGCGAGATCGCCTTTTTGACCTTTTCATGTTCGGTGGCCGCCATCATGAACAGGATCAGCTCCGTGCGCAGGCCGGCCAACCGGTGGTGGAGCGCGCTGTTGTCAACCGGCAAATGGCGCACCAGCCAGTGCAGGGATTCCACGGCCTTCGCCCGGCTATCCACGCAAAGCGCTTCCTGCCGAGGCGTCAACTCGAGGCGCCGACAGATCTCCTGGGCCTGCGGCCGGGTGCAACGGTGGATCAAGGCCAGAAAATAAACGGCCCACTTCATATAGGATTCATTCAGAAAAAGCAAATCGTGCCAAGTGACGACCTGCCGAACCGCGTTCAGCAGAGCGATCATGCGGGGATCGCAGGTCAGCAGGGGATGGACCGTCTTGAGCAAACCGAAATCATTCAATCGGGCCACGGCGGTTGCTGGATTTTCTTCCTGCAGGATCGACTGCAGCTCGTTGAACATCCGTCGGCCGGACAACTCGCGGAAAAAGTCCATGCCCACGGCGTTCTGAATCAAACCGGTGGTCAATCGGCTGATAGCGAAGCCGAACCGCTGCTCGAAGCGGATGGCCCGGAAGACCCGCGTCGGATCCTCGACGAAACTCAGGTTGTGCAGAACGCGGATGGATTTCTCCTTGATGTCCTTCTGGGCGTTGAAGAAGTCGATCAGCAGCCCGAAGCGATCCGGGTGGAGCTGGATGGCCAGGGTGTTGATGGTGAAATCCCGGCGGTAGAGGTCGAGCTTGATCGAACTCATTTCCACCACCGGCAGGGCCGCCGGGAACTTGTAGTATTCCATGCGGGCGGAGGCCACATCGATTTTAAAGCCGTCGGGATAGATGATCACCGCTGTCCCGAACTTTTCATGAGTGTGGATGCGGGCGCCAGAGATCCGGGCGTACTTCTTCGCGAACGCGATTCCGTCGCCTTCGATCACGATGTCGATGTCTTCGTCGCCGCGATATAGAAAAAGATCCCGCACGAAACCGCCTACCACGTAGGCGCCGTATCCCAGCGAAGCGGCCACCTCGCCGACCTCTTTGAGCAGACCCAGCAGGCGCGACGGCAGCCGTTCGTGCATGAAGCGGGTGACGTTGCGCGTGCGCGGGCTGAAGGACTCCCGCAGCGGTTCGGTGGACGCCCCGGAATCCAAGCGACCCTGGCCCACGAGCACGTTCAGCAAGTCGGTCCGCGTAATTACCCCGGCGATGTGCCCGCCCTCCATGACCGGCAGAATGCGCTGTTTGTTTTCGATAATCTTCTTCTGAATCTCGGGCAGGTCCGCATCCGGACCGACGCTGGCCACTTCCGAGTTCATGTAAGTGCGCACCGTCGCCGCGCCCAACTTGTGGAAGAGCGCCTTTTCGATCACCTGCCGGGTGATGTAGCCGCGCAGCTCGGCGCGACCGTCGGTGTTCTCGATGACCAGCAACGCGTTGATATTGTAACGGGTCAGCAGCTGGTTGGCGTGCTCGCAGGAGATCTCCGGCTCCACCGCAATGGCCGGAGACGACATCAGGTGCCGGGCCTGGCGCTGGGCTTTGATGGTCTCGTATATAATTTCCAGCAGCTGGTTTTCGGTCTGGGTCAAGGTCTGACCCTTAACGGCGGCGGCGGCGGCATAGGGGTGGCCGCCGCCCCCCAGGCGCCTCAGAATGGTCGCGACATCCACCTCCTCAATCCGGCTGCGGGCCACGATGTAGATCTTGGATTCCATCAAGGCCAGCGCAAAAATGACGTCGAGGTTTTCCATCTTGGCCATCTTCTGCACCAAGAAGGCGAAGTCCGGCACGTAGCTCTCGAGGGCGATGCTGGTCATCACCACGTCGACGCCGTTGACGTTCGAACGGACGGCCGCCTGGATCATGTCGTTGAGCAGGGCCACCTGGTCGGGGTTGAGCTCGCGGGCGATCAGATCGGAGACGACGTTTAAATTCGCGCCCTTGGACAATAGAAAAGCGGCGGCCAGAAAGTCTCGCTCGGTCGTGGAAGCGAAGGTGAACGACCCGGTGTCCTCGTACAAGCCCAGGCACATCACCGTGGCCTCGTCGGGCGAGACCGTCAGCCCTCGGGCGCGGATGGCCTCGATCAGGATGGTGACATTAGCGCCGGTCGGCTCACAGACCTCGATGTTGCCGCGGATATCGTTGCCGGAGGCGGGGTGGTGGTCGTAGATGTGGATTTCGACGCCGGGCTTGCCGACCAGCTCGGCCAGTTTTCCGATACGGCCGATGTGCCGCGTATCCACCAGCACGAGCCTTCGAATCTGCTCGAGGTCTATGGACTGGATGTCGGCCATGTTGAAGAGATAAACCATGGTGCTGATGAAGAAATTTCGCAGGTTTTTTTCCTGAGCCCCCGGAAATACGACGCGTGCCTCGGGATAAAGCTTCTGGGCTGCCAGAAGGGAGGCCAGGGCGTCAAAATCCGAATTGATATGGGTCGTAATGACCGTCTGCGCGGGAGAATGATTGGGTCGAATCAAGGCGTTGTCCAATGCCTGGTTTCCTCGTTTTATAGCGACGAACACGCGTCTGCAGAATCATCAGCCTACCATAATTCGTTGATGAAATCCAAATCGGGGCCTACCCTGCGGGCGCTGGCCCCTATTTAGAAGATAACCAAATGGAATAATATTAAAAACTTCTGTTTAACCAGCCCGATTTTCCGACCTTTGCGGCCCGCCGCCTCTTTCTTCTTCGACCGACTCAAAAAGTTTAAGTTATTTAAGGTTAAGCCGATAGATATTCAAACACCTTCAGGGAGGATGTGCGCATGCCAGTCTATCAATGGATAGGTAAGAACCGGTCGAACAAGGTTCAAAAGGGCGAAATGGAGGCCCAGAGCGAGGAGGCTGTCCGCGCCAGCTTGGCCCGCCAAAAGATCACGCCCAGCCGGATCAAACAAAAGCCCAAGGACCTGTTTGAAAACGTCCGCTTTTTGCAGCCGAAGGTCAAAGAAGGTGACATCATCCTGTTCGCACGGCAGTTTTCCACCATGATCGATGCCGGTTTGCCGATCATCCAATGCCTGGACATTCTCCACAACCAGCAGAAAAACACCACCTTCAAGAAAATGTTGAAGCAGGTCAAGGAGTCCGTCGAAGGCGGCGCTACCCTTGCTGAAGCCCTGAAGAAGTTCCCCAAACACTTCGATGATTTGTTCGTTAATATGATCGCCGCCGGCGAAGCGGGCGGGATCTTAGATGCCATTCTCAGGCGGTTGGCCGCCTATATGGAGAAGGCTGCCCGGCTCAAAGCGAAGGTCAAGGGGGCCATGACCTACCCGTTGGTTACCCTGGCGATTGCCATTATCGTGTTGGCGGTCATTCTAATTTTCGTCATCCCGGTGTTCGAGGAAATGTTCGCGGATTTCGGAAGCGAATTGCCGGTCCCCACTCAAATCGTCGTCGCCATGAGTGATATGGTGAAGTCCAAGGTTCTTTACCTCATCGGCGCGTTCATCTTGTTCATGATCGCCTTTAAGAAATACTATGCCACCGAAAAGGGCCGTGATACGATCGACGCCCTGATGCTGAAACTGCCGGTGTTCGGCCTGTTGCTGCGCAAGGTGGCGGTGGCGAAGTTCACTCGCACCATGGGGACCATGTTGGGCAGCGGCGTGGCGATCTTGGAGGCCCTGGACATCGTTGCCAAAACGGCCGGCAACCGCACCATTGAAAAGGCCATCTACAATGTGCGCTCCGGTATCGCCGAAGGCCGAACGATGGCTGACCCGTTGAACGAGAGCGGTGTGTTTCCGCCCATGGTCTGCCAGATGATATCGGTGGGAGAATCCACCGGCGCGCTGGATGCCATGCTGGAAAAAATAGCCGATTTCTACGACGAGGAAGTGGACCAGGCGGTGAACAACATGACGGCCTTGATCGAACCGGTCATGCTGGTGTTTCTCGGGGTGACCATCGGCGGCTTGGTGGTGGCGATGTATTTGCCGATCTTCAAGATGGCCGGCGCTATTTAGCAGCGAACGCAGCGGATTGAGTTCGAGACCCGAAAACGGGCTTGGCCTGAAGACCGTTTGATTCGGGGCGGTCGTCAGGCCTTTTTTGCCCTATCCGCGGGAAGGCCTCATGAATTCCGAAGGCGATCTGAAGAACTGGCTCCAGAAGCTCATGGGCGCCCGGATCCTTTTCTCCTGCCTGCTGCTGGGATCCACGGCCTTTCTGGAGTTTCAGCGGCCGCGACCCCTGGAAGCGGATCCGGTGTACGTCCTTTACGCTTTGATCGGGGTCATTTTTTCCCTCTCCTTGGCCTACGCCATCGCCTTGAGGCAAGTTCAACACCTGCGAGCGTTCGCTTACTTTCAAACCGTCACCGACAGCCTTCTCGTAACCGTCATCTTATATGTGACCGGTGGTTTTTCCAGCCTTTTTTCATTTCTGTACCTGGTGGTGGTCGTCTACTCCAGTCTGCTGTTGCCGCGCCGCGGCACGGTGCTGATCGCCGCGCTCTGCGGTCTTCAGTTCGGTCTGATGGTGGACCTGGAGTACTACGGCTTTTTGAATCCCTACACCGGCTCAGGCAATGCGCTGATTGCGGTCACCGGCGGGGACCAGGCCCTCTACCAGA
Source organism: uncultured Desulfatibacillum sp. (assembly GCA_964570965.1). Classification (GTDB taxonomy): domain Bacteria; phylum Desulfobacterota; class Desulfobacteria; order Desulfobacterales; family SpSt-501; genus SpSt-501. Next base: position 29,745 of record CAZNAX010000010.1, on the reverse strand, counting down.
TGGTGATCGTCATGATGGCTTGCATCCTGGTGGCCTTGCTGAGCAGTTTTTTATCCGAGCAAGCCTTGAATACCCGACGGGAATTGCGCATTATGGAGCAGCACGTCAAACGGGTCGAGAAAATGGCTGCCATCGGCGAGATGGCGGCCGGCTTGGCCCACGAGATCAAGAATCCGCTGGCTTCCATCACCGGGGCGATCGAACTGCTGCGCGATGAAATCCGCCCCGCTCCCGATCATGACCGCTTGATGCAGATCGTCCTCCGCGAAGCCGACCGATTGAGCTCGTTGGTAGGCAATTTTCTGTTGTATGCCCGGCCGCCCTCCGGCAAACCCGAAGCCATCGATCTGGAGAAAGCCGTGCGCGAAACCGCCGAGCTTTTCGGAAAGAAAAACGCTCCTGACGGTCGAATCGCTTTGCGGATCGACACGCAGCCCGGAATTTGGATCCGTATGGACACCGCCCATTTGAAACAGGTGCTCTGGAACCTGTTGATCAACGCCGCCGAAGCCATTGAAGAGCGAGGAGACATCCGCATCGAGCTGTCCGTCACCAAAGACCGCCACGCCTGCCTGCGGATTGCCGATACCGGCACCGGAATGCCGCCGGAAACGCTCAAATCGATTTTCGATCCTTTTTTTACCACCAAACCCAACGGTACCGGCTTGGGGCTGTCCATCGTCCACCGCATTCTCGATGCCTATGGCTGCCGGGTGGATGTCACCAGCGTCCCTGCCCGCGGAACCCTATTCAGCGTTTATTTCCGGCCAATTGAAAGACCGGGTCAAACCGTACCTTCCGATCGTCCCGCTATGCTTCTTGACAGCCCTTCGCAAATAAGCTACTGAAAAAATTTAAACTTGTATCTTCGTTCGAGCGGAAAGCCCTAACATGCGGCTTTCCCGCGGCGAACGGTCTTTCGCTCGGGCGGTTGCAGGCGCGGCCTCATGCGGCGGGAGGGCAACCCGTGCCCAGGGGCGGGCGGGGCCTCTATGCCGAAACGGCCGGTCCCCACTCAGGGCCGATGGATGACGGCAAGCCTGGAGCGGCCTCATCCCCCTTGTGCCTTCCGCGTTGGCCGTACATTTCAATCGGGAATCAATCATCGGAGATTATGGATACGACTAGCGACGTCATTCAGAAGCGTTACGAAAAAGTTGAAGGTTTGAAACGCAGCGGAATCAGTTTGTACCCGAACGACTTCAAAGCGTCTCATACCATTGGCGAGATCGTAGCGGTCGTTCAAACCGCCCCAGAAACCTTGACCGGGCAGGGACCTTTCTTTGAGATCGCCGGCCGGCTCATGGCCGTCAACCACTTTGGCAAGGCCGCTTTCGTGCGGGTGCGGGACCGCTCGGGGCAGCTGCAGGCCTATGTTCGCAAAGACCGCATCGGTGAAGCGGGCTTTGCGCTCTTCAAACAATTGGACATCGGCGATTTCGTCGGGCTGAAAGGCACCCTGTTTCAAACCCGAACCGGAGAATGGACCCTGTTGACCGATTCCCTGCGGCTTCTATCCAAAGCGCTGCGGCCTCTGCCGGAGAAATTCCATGGGCTCAAGGATCCGGAGAAGCGTTATCGTCAGCGCTATATCGACCTGGTGATGAATGCCGAGGTGCGGGAATTGTTCATACGGCGCTGCCGGATGATCCAGGAGATCCGGGCGTTCTTTCTGGAGCGGGAGTTTTTAGAGGTGGAAACGCCGATGATGCAGCCGATTCCCGGCGGGGCGGAAGCTACCCCCTTTAAGACCCACCATCATGCGTTGGGCATGGACCTCTATCTGCGAATCGCGCCCGAGCTCTACCTGAAACGGCTGGTGGTGGGCGGGTTTGAGAGGGTGTTCGAAATCAACCGCAACTTCCGGAACGAAGGGATTTCCACCCAGCACAATCCGGAGTTCACCATGCTCGAGTTTTACCAGGCGTATGCCACTTACTCCGATCTGATGGCCCTGACGGAAGACTTGTTGGCGCGCGTGGCCGGGACCGTTACGGGGTCATCGACCGTGAGCTACCAGGGTCAGCAGATCGACTTCTCCGGACGATGGCGGCGCCTTCCCTTGCATGATGCGCTGATGGAAATCGGAGAAATTCCGCCCGGGCTCCTTCACGATCGGGAGAAACTGCTTGATTTCGCTGCCCAGCGCCAGGTGACGGTCACCAAGACCGGCAAGCTGGGCAAAGTGATCACCAAGCTTTTCGACGCGCTGGTACAGCCGCATCTGATCCAGCCCACGTTCATCACCGGGTACCCGGCCGAAGTATCGCCACTGTCGCGGCGCAGCGACCAAACGCCCGATCTGACGGAGCGCTTTGAGCTGTTTATCGGAGGCCGTGAGATCGCCAACGGATTCTCCGAATTGAACGATCCCATGGACCAGCGAGCGCGGTTTCTTCAGCAAGTCTCCGAGCGTGCGGCCGGAAACGTCGAGGCCCACTGGATGGATGAGGACTATGTCGAAGCCCTGGAATACGGTATGCCGCCCACCGCCGGTGAGGGCATCGGCATCGATCGCCTCGCCATGCTGTTGACCGATGCGCCTTCGATTCGGGAGGTGATTCTCTTCCCGCACATGAAGCCGCGCGAATGACGACTTCGGTGAAAGCTTAATATGTCCTTTGAATTCTTCATCGGCGGCCGGTACCTGAGGGCCAAGCAGAAGCAGGCGTTCATTTCGCTCATCACGTACCTGTCCATTGCGGGCGTGGCGGTGGGGGTTATGGCCTTGATCGTGGTTATTGCGGTGATGGCCGGGTTCGAAGCCGACCTCAAAGCGCGCATTCTCGGCGGCCAGGCCAACGTGATTCTCCTGCGCTACAGCGGACCGTTCGAAGAGTATCGGGACGTGATGCGCCGCATCGATGCAGTGTCGGGGGTGGCGGCTTCCACGCCCTTCATTTACAGCCAGGTCATGCTGCGAACGGCTGCCAACACCACCGGTGCCGTGCTGCGGGGGATCGATCCGGCCACCATCGGCGGCGTCCTGAAAACGCTCGAACACGTGAAGCTGCCCGAAGCCAGCCCCGCCGGAGGCCCGGAGCCGGGCGGGGGCGCCCTTCCGGGAATCGTCCTCGGCCGCGAACTGGCAAAGAACCTCGGGGTCGTGCCGGGGGACGTGGTCCATCTGATATCCCCGCGCGGCATGCTGGCACCCACCGGCCATGTACCGGCCATGAAACCTTTCCGGGTCAGCAGCTACTTCGAATCCGGCATGTACGAGTTCGACCAGACGTTCGCCTACATCCAGCTCACCGACGCCCAGCGCCTGTTGCGCATGGGGGATTCGGTGACCGGGGTGGAAGTGCGGGTCGACGACATCTACCAGGCTCGTGCGGTGGCCGATGCGATCGTGGCCGAGCTGGGCAGTGCGTATTACGCCCGGGACTGGATGCAGATGAACCGCAATCTCTTCAAGGCGCTCAAGCTGGAACGCCGCGTGATGTTCATCATCCTGACGCTGATCGTTCTGGTGGCGGCCTTCAACATCGCCAGCTCGCTCATCATGATGGTGATGGGCAAGACCAAGGACATCGCCATTCTCAAGGCCATGGGCGCCACCGACCGCAGCATACGCAAGATTTTTGTCTTCAACGGCATGGTGATCGGTGCGATCGGCACCGGCTTGGGTCTGGTGCTCGGCGTGGTTCTCTGCAGCCTGCTCAGGCAATACAACATCCATGAATTGACCGGCGACATTTACTACTTTACGACCCAGCTGCCGGTCAAAATGGAAGCCTTGGACGTGGCTTGTATCGTGGCCGCCGCATTGGCGATCTGTTTTTTAGCAACGATCTATCCCGCGCGCCAGGCGGCCAAACTGGATCCGGTGGAGGCGATCCGCTATGGTTGAAGGCCGGCCGTCTTCGGAAAAAAACCGGCACCCGCTGACGCGGCGGCCGCACCTCATCTGCGCGCGCGGCCTGTCCAAACGGTTCCGGAACGGAGGGACCGAGGTGGACGTGCTGCAGGATTTGGACTTGGAACTGCAGCCGGGTGAAACCCTTGCCATCATTGGAGCGTCCGGGATCGGGAAGTCAACCCTGCTGCACATTCTCGGCACGCTCGACCGACCGGACAGCGGCAGCCTGTGCTTCAACCATGATAACCTTTTCGAGTACCCGGAGGAGCGCCTGGCGAAATTCCGCAATGAATGCATCGGGTTCGTATTTCAGTTTCATCATCTGCTGCCCGAGTTCAGCGCACGGGAGAATACCATGCTGCCGGCGCTCATCCAGGGCTGGAGCAAACCGAAGGCGGCGGAAGCCGCCGACGAGATTCTGGTGCGGGTCGGATTAAAAGACCGCCTCGGATACCGGGTCGGAAAGCTTTCCGGCGGTGAGCAGCAACGGGTGGCCCTGGCGCGGGCGCTGCTGCTCAAGCCGCCCGTACTTCTTGCCGACGAGCCCACCGGTAATTTGGACCGGGCCAACAGCGAGCAGGTTCATCGGCTGTTGATCGAACTGAACGAGGAGATCGGGATGACGCTGGTCGTGGTCACTCACAATCTGGATCTGGCCGCCCGGATGTCCCGTCGGGTGACGCTGGCGGACGGCCGGCTGGCCCCGGTCCCGTGACAGAGCCGAGCCCCGGGCCGTCCAGGCGATCGGGTCTTCAACGGGGGATCCCGATGGGCCGACAGGAGTCTATGCGCATGAGGTGCTGCATCATTCGAACCGGTTATTCGGCTATTCATCTGGCGTGGGTTCTCGCGGTCGCCGTGCTCTGGTGCGCCCCTCCGGCCGTCGCCCAGCCGTCGGCGGGGGTGATTGTCATGCCGTTCGCCGTTCATGCTCCGTCGGAGCTGGGTTATCTGCGGGAGGAGATCCCTGCGGCGATGCGACAGCAGTTTGAAGAAGAGGGCGCCAACGCGCGCGTTCTGGATCCCGAAACGGCCGAGGCCTGGGCTGAAACCGGAGAGACGGATGCGGATTTGGCGCGGCTGGCCATGCAGACCGGCGCCGACTACGTGGTTCGGGGAAGCCTCACCTGGATCGGGCAGAATTTCAGCTTGGACGCCCGACTGCTCTCTTCCGCCGGAGATCGGCCGGCGAAAGTTTTTTCAGCCGTCGGTTTGGGGGTTGAAAATTTGCCGGGCGTCGTGAAAAAGATGGCGCGCGACATGGGGCTTACGATTTTCAAGCGACAGCGGATCGCCGATGTCGAAGTCCAGGGGAACCAGCGCATTGAAACCGATGCCATCCGCCGGGTGATCAAGACCCGAGCCGGGGATGTTTTTCTCGCTAAGAACGCGGCCGACGATCTGAAGGCGGTCTACGGGATGGGCTATTTCGATGACGTCCAGATCCGGGCCGAGCCCCGGACCGACGGCATCGCTCTGGTGTTCACCGTGACCGAAAAACCGACCGTTCGGTCGATCCAACTGGCCGGCAACGTGGTATTCGACGAGGAGGATATCCGCAAGAGCCTGACGCTGAAAAAAGGATCCATTCTAAATATCTATACGGTGCGCAACGACATGCGCCGGATCGAGGAAATGTACAAGGAGAAAAACTATCACAACGTCAGCGTCAGTTACCAGATCCAGCCCCAAAAGAACAATCAGGCCGACGTGGAATACCAGATCGACGAGGGTCGCAAGATCCTCATCAAAAAAATCCTCTTTACCGGCAACGCCGCCTTCACCGAAAGCCAGCTGAAAAAGGAGATCGCCACCTCTGAAGAAAGCATTCTGTCCTGGTTCACGTCCGCCGGCGATTTAAACCAGGAAATTCTGAACCAGGACTCCGCTCGGCTGACGGCATTTTATCACAACAACGGGTACATTCGAGCGCGCGTCGGAGACCCGCAGGTGGAATTCGAGGAAGACGGCATCGTCATCACGTTCAAGGTCAGCGAAGGGCCGCGTTTCAAGGTCGGCAAGGTGGACTTCAGCGGCGATCTCCTTCTTCCCAAGGAAGAGCTGATGAAGAAGATCAAGATTTCCAAGGAGCCCTTTTACAACCGTGAAACCCTGCGCAGCGACGTGCTCGGCCTGACCGACATCTACACCGGCGAGGGCTATGCTTACGCCGATGTTTCGCCCAGGGTGGAGCAGGACAACGAAAACCTGCTGGCCAACATCACCTTCCAGATCGATCGGGGCAAACAGGTGTATTTCGAACGCATCCAGATCAGCGGCAACACCAAGACTCGAGACAAGGTGATCCGTCGCGAATTGCGCGTTTACGAGGAGGAGCTCTACGGCGGCCAGCGCCTCAAACGGGGGATCCGCAACCTGAACCGGCTCGACTTTTTTCAAAACGTGAAAGTCGACACCGCCAAAGGCAGCGCCGACGATCGCATGAAGATGAACGTGGAAGTGACCGAGAAAAGCACGGGGGCTTTCACTTTCGGAGCAGGGTACGGCAGCGAGGAGAATGCCTTTGTCACGGCTTCGGTCGCCGAGCGCAACCTGTTCGGCCGCGGCCAGACGCTCGGGCTGCGCGGCCAGCTGGGATCGAAGACCCAGAAATATGTGCTGAGCTTTACGGAACCGTGGCTATTTGATATACCGCTCTCGGCCGGTGCGGAGGCCTACAAGTGGGATTATGAGTACGACGAGTACCACAAGGACAGCATCGGTGGAAAGCTCAGGTTCAGCTATCCGCTGTACGACTACATCCGCGGGTATCTAACTTATACCTACGATCTCACCGACATCCGCAACGTGGATGAGGATGCGGCCCTGTCCATCCAACGGGACGAGGGCCGGCACACCAAGAGCAGCATCACGCTCATGCCGCGGTACGATTCGCGCGACAGCCTGTTCAATGCCAAGGAGGGATCGGTTCACAGCGTGGAGTACGAATTTGCCGGGATCGGCGGGGATGTCGGTTTCAATAAGATCGTCGGCGATAGCGGCTGGTATATCCCCTTGGTCTGGAAGCTGGTGGGCGTGGTCCACGGCCGGGCGGGATATGTGAACAAGCTTCCGAATTGGGATCTGCCGGATTACGAGAAATTTTACCTCGGCGGCATCAACACTCTGCGGGGCTTCGACCGGGACGATCTGGCTCCGAAGGAGGACGGCTCGCCGGTCGGCGGGGAGAAGTTCATCCAAGGCAACTTCGAGATCAAGTTTCCGCTGGTCGAAGAAGCCGGGATTTACGGGATTCTCTTCCTTGACACGGGCGCCGTCTATAGCCAGGATGAAACGTGGGACTTCAACAAACTGAGGGAAAGTGCCGGCCCGGAGATCCGGTGGCTGTCACCGATCGGGCCGATCCGGCTCGCCTATGGATGGATCCTCGATCCGAAGAAGGGCGATTCGAGCAGCGGAGGGTTTGAGTTTTCCATGGCCTCCGCCTTTTGACCCGAACATGCAACCGCCGGGTGAAACGAACCCTCCCGAGCGGGCATGGCGGGGAACACCTAAAATTGAGACATGAAAGGGGACAGGCATGCGGCTAACCACAGCCTTAACCGTGATGGCGGTCGCCATCCTTTGCGTGATGGGAGGCGGCCTGGCGGTCGGCGCCGACGCTCCTAAAATCGCGGTTGTCAACCTGCAGACCGTGCTGGAAACCTCGGTCGCCGGCAAAGCCGCTCAAAACGAGCTCAAAAGCCAGAAGGATAAGCTGGAGGCGGATTTGAAGCAAAAAGGCGGCGAGCTCCAGGAGCTCGAGAAGCGCATGCAGCGCGAAGCCATGGTGATGAGCAAGGAAACGCGTGAAGACAAAGAGCGGGAGCTTCGGATCAAGGCCAGTGACTTTCAGGCGTTGCAGAAGAAATACCGCAGCGATTTGCAGGATCTGGAACGCCGCCTGATGGGGCAGCTCCAGAAAGACATCAGCGAGCTCGTGGGGGAAATCGCCAAAAAAGAGGGCTATCAGCTGATCGTCAGCACGATCGGCGTGCTATACTCGCAGCCGGCCATGGACATCACCAACCGGCTGATACAGGATTTGAACGCCAAGTCCGGCAAGAAGAGCAATCCTTAGCTCTCCGCTCGAACGGCCCGTTGGTCCTTACGGCGGATGGGCTGCGAGAACTCGACGCCGACTGGCACCGGAGGAAACCAATGGGTCCCATGCTGGATATCCTGGCTATCATGCAGCGGTTACCGCACCGCTATCCGTTTCTCCTGATCGATCGCATCATCAGCCTGGTTCCGGGGGAGTCCATCGTTGCGCTGAAGAACGTGACCATGAACGAGCCGTTTTTTCAGGGTCATTTTCCCGCGCGGCCGGTCATGCCGGGAGTCCTGATCGTGGAGGCCATGGCGCAAGCCGGAGGCGTCCTGGCCAGCGAGAGCCGGCCGGCGGAGCCGGCCGGCGCCATCATCTATTTCATGGGGATGGATCACGTGCGGTTTCGTCAACCGGTCGTGCCCGGTGACCAATTGATCCTGGAGGCGCGGGTACTCAAAATGCGGTCGAAAGTCGCCAAGATGGCGGGTCGGGCGCTGGTGGAGGACAAATTGGTGGCCGAGGCCGAATTGATGGCCTCGTTTGGCGAAAGCACCGAGAGCGCCTGAACGGTCGGCACCGGGCTCCCGAGGCCTTGAGCTGTGACGTTCGGATCAATCGCTCCAGTCGAGGAGGAATCATCGATGGCAATCCACCCAGAACTGTTGAAGATCCTCGCTTGCCCGAAATGCAAGGGAGACATTCGACTCGCACCCGCCCAAGACGGTTTAATCTGCGACCGCTGCCGGCTGGTTTACGAGATCCGCGACGGCATTCCCATCATGTTGATCGAAGAAGCTAAACCATTTATCGAGAATTGATCGCCGGGTTTCATCGACCTCGCATGAGCATTCCCCACCCGCCTCAGCCCGCCAAACTGGTTGTCGGCCTGTTTTTAGCGCATCGAGATCTTTTCGCTCTCCTGGCCGCAGAGCTGGAGGCCGTCTTCGGACGCCTGGACCTGGTGAGCGCCTGGATGCCCTTTGGCCATACAACCTACTATGCGAGGGAAATGGGGGCCGAATTATTCCGGCGCGTGCTGGCATTTCAGACGATGATCGCCCAGGAACGGCTGCCGGAGATCAAATTGGCTACCAACGCCATCGAGCGAGCGCATGCGATGAGCGGCCGCCGCAGGGCCAACATTGATCCCGGCTACCTGCTGCTCGAGCGGTTCGTGCTGGCCACTGGGAAAAACTACAGCCATCGGATCTACCTGGGCCAGGGTATCTACGCCGACCTGACGCTGATTTATCGTCAGGGGGCCTTTCAGGCGCTGCCCTGGACCTACCCCGACTACGCCGAAGCGCCGCTGCGGCGGTTTTTGCTCGCCGTGCGGGGCAAATACGCGCTGGATCTCAAGGCCGAGCTTCCCATAGGCAGCTGCCGAGGAGCGTGCCGCGATGATTAAGAGCATGACCGGATTCGCCACCGCATCGGCGACCTCCGGCAGTTGGTCGCTGTCCGTTGAGATCCGCGCCTACAACAGCCGGCAGCTGGATCTGGCGTTGAGACTGGCTCCGGGTTACAGCGGCCTGGAAGAGCGGGCCAGGGCCGTGATCGCCGCCCGTTTGACACGCGGGCGCGTGGAGGCCAGGATCCAGATCGAAGATACCGCTGCAGCCTGCGGATGCGTGGAAGCGGACCTGACCCGTGCTCGAGCGGTGCGGAGCGCGCTGGAGCAAGTCCGGGCCGAGCTGGGCCTTCCGGATCCTGTCACTCTGGAGATGGTCCTGGCCACCGGCGGCCTTCTCAAGACGATCCAGCCGGAAGTCGATCTGGAGACTGCGGAGGCGCTGCTCGAAGCGGTTTTGATTCAGGCGCTGGAGCATCTCGACGGCATGCGCACGGCCGAGGGCTATGCGTTGTCTTCGGACCTCAGCCAGCGGTTGGCTACCATCGAGGCGGCTTTGGTAGAAATAACCCGGCACGCCGAGGGCTTGCCGGCGGCCTATCAGGATCGACTGAAAGAACGCTTAGCATCGTTAACCCATGGATGGATCGAGATCGATTCGGTACGAATCGCCCAGGAGGCGGCGCTGCTGGCGGACCGCTGCGATATTTCGGAAGAGATCGTGCGCGCCCGAAGCCACCTGGAGCAGTTCCGGAGGATCATGGACGCCGCGGAGGCCGGAGGGCGTAAACTGAACTTTCTGTTGCAGGAGCTCAACCGCGAGTTCAATACCATGGGGTCCAAGATCGGGAACGCGGCGGCCGCGCACGAGATCGTAGCAGTGAAAACCGAATTGGAAAAAATGCGGGAACAGATTCAGAATGTCGAATGAAGTCGTCCTGTCGCTGATAGACCCCGGAAGCGGTCAGACATCCGGCGGGGGGCGTTGGAGGATCCATGGATCAAGCGCTGCTCAACATTGGATTCGGAAGCACGGTGGTTTCAGACCGGGTGGTGGCGATCGTCTCCCCGAACTCTTCACCGATGAAACGCTTGAAAGACGAGGCGCGGGAGGACCGACGGTTGATCGATGCCACCTATGGCCGCCGGACCCGGTCCATCATTATTCTGGACAGCAACCATGTCGTGCTTTCCGCCATTCAGGCCGAAACGATTTCCCAGCGTTTTGCCGTCCTCAAAGACGTCGGCAGTGAACCGGCGGCCGCGCGGCAGCCGGTTTAGAGGAACGGTGAACCCCTTGCGCCCCGATCCGTTACGGGCCCTGTCCGCCGCATGATGCCGCCGGCCGGCGGGCTTCCGCACCCAGCTTCTGGCCGAAGCGGCCAGCTGTTCATTCTGTCGGCCCCCTCCGGCGCGGGCAAGACCACCCTGCGGCAAGCAGTTTTGACTCGACTGCCCGATCTGGGCTATTCGGTTTCTTTCACCACCCGTCCGCCACGGGCGGGCGAGCGGAACGGCTTCGACTATGTGTTCATTTCTCCGGACGAGTTCGAGGCGGGCATCCGAGCGCAGCGCTGGGCGGAGTGGGCTCGGGTTCACGGCCACTGGTATGGAACCTCCGCGCGGGTTCTGGAACAGGCGCGGGCAGCGGGTCGCGACATGCTGCTGGACATCGACGTGCAGGGGGCGCAGCAGATCTGCCGTCGGTTCCCAGAAAGCGTGACCATTTTTATCATGCCGCCGTCTCTGGAAGTCTTGGAGCGGCGGCTGCGGGCCCGGGGAACGGACCGCCCGGAGGCCATCGCTGTGCGCTTGCACAACGCACAGCGGGAAATGGACCAACGGCACCGGTACCGCCACCTCATCGTCAATGAGGATCTGGATACGGCCATCCAGGAGCTGGTCACCGTTCTGAATTCCTATCGTGGGGCACGTGAAAACTGAAATACTCTATGGCCTTCACTCCGTGAAGGAAGCCCTTTCGGCCGGCCGGCGTGTCCCGCTTGAGCTCTATGTCGACCGGCGTCATGCCGAATCCGAACGCCTTCAGGAGCTTCTGAAAATGGCCGCAGCGCGCGGGACGGCCATTCGCCTGCTGGACCCCGCCCGGCTGTCCGCGATGACCGGCGGCACCGCCCACCCGGCGGTGGCGTTGCAGGCCTCCGTCTATCCCTGCGTAGAGTTGGCCCGCATCCTGGATGAAACCGAACCGGCCGGATCCGGACCCATCCTTGTGCTGGACTGCATTATGGACCCTCATAACCTCGGTGCGATGGTGCGGTCGGCCCTCTGCGCCGGAGTCGCGGCGGTTCTCATACCGAAGGACCGTTCCGCCGGGCCGACGCCGGCCGTATCGAAGATTTCAGCAGGGGCGCTTGAACATATCCGTCTGGCACAGGTCACCAACCTGGTGCGCAGTCTCGAATTTTTGAAAGCCCGCGGGCGCTGGGTGGCGGGACTGGATCCCCAAGCCTCCCTCACGATTTTCAATGCCGACCTGGCTTTTCCGTTGGCACTCGTGATCGGAGGCGAAGCGCGGGGCCTGCGAATGTTGGTTCGCCGAACCTGCGACATGATGGTGTCGATTCCGCAGTCCGGTGCGATCGACTCTTTGAATGCCGCCGTCGCCGCCGCCGTCGCTCTTTACGAGATCCGCCGCCAGCGCGGGATCGATGGGGTGCCGGTGCGTGTCGCCGAGCCCGATGGCCATCGTAGCGGCGCATAACGCGCGGGTGCGCCGGCGGGTCGAGGCTGCGCTGGCCGCGTTGCGAGCGGCCGTGTTTCCGGCCCGGTGCCTGCAGTGCCGCCGGTTGCTGCCGGTCGCAGCCAGCGGTGTCGGGGCGCCCGAGGCCACTCCAGCGGACGAGGATCTGCTGCGGTCGCATTTCTGTCTGGACTGCCGCTCGGCGGTCACCCCGCTGGAGCCGCCGCTCTGCCCGCGCTGCGGCATCATGTTCAAGGGCCGTGACGGTGTCGACCATCTTTGTGGCCGCTGCGCGGAACAGGCGCCCCCCTTTCACATGGCGCGCGCTGCCTTCGTCTATGACCGGTCGCTGGTGAATGTGATCCACTGCTTCAAATATAAGGGAAAGACCCGACTGGCCCGGCCGTTGGGGCTTTTTCTATGGCGCACCTTTTGCCGGTATTGGGAGGGTCAGACGGTCGATCTGGTATTGCCGGTTCCGCTGCACCCCCGGCGGCTGCGGCGGCGGGGGTTCAACCAGTCCGATCTCCTGCTGCGAGAATGGCAAAGGCGCTCGCACCCATCGGCTGGACCGCCGGTGGCTTTCGGCGTGCTGGAACGAGCGAAAACGGCTGTTCCGCAGGCTGGGCTCGGCCGGCGCGAGCGCGAATCCAACATCCGGGGGGTCTTTGTCGTCCGGCGTCCAGAGCAGGTGGACGGCCGGCATATTTTATTGGTCGACGATGTCATCACGACCGGAGCGACGGCCGGGGAATGCGCCCGCGTCCTTCGTACCAGCGGCGCGGCCCGGGTGGATGTGCTGGCTCTGGCTCGAGTCATTTGAACGCTAGCCCTCGGTCCGCCGGTGACCATCGACCGCAGGCCGAGCGCCATCGGCGGCTGACGTCGAGCCGATCCGGTCTTACCCTGACACGTCCAATCAACGAGGAGATGGCCTGCCGTGATTTTCAGCAATGAAAAGGGTGCCGACTATTGCCAGTTCGAGCATCTTTCCGCATGCAACGAGGTCGGCCATGCTATCTTTTTAAGAACGCGCGGATGCAGCGATGCACCCTTCGACCGCTTGAACGTCAGCCTGGCGGTCGGTGATGAGGTTTCGCGGGTGCAGCGCAACCGACGGCTGGTGGCCGATACCCTGGATGCTTCCGAGCTGGTCTTCGTGCGCCAGGTCCACGGCCGCGGCGTGCAGGTGGTCGACGATCGGCCGATCGGGGATGCCGCGGCTCTGCCGGAAGCCGACGTAATGATCACGGATCGGTCGGGAAAATTTCTGGTGGTGCCGGTAGCGGATTGCCAGGCGATCCTGATGTATGATCCCGTCCGCCGAGCGGTGGCCAACGTTCACTGCGGCTGGCGCGGCAGTGTGGCCAATCTATCCGGTCGTGCGGTGGAGGCACTGCGCAGTGGCTTCGGCTGTGAGCCGAAAAACCTTCTGGTCGGGATCGGTCCGTCGCTCGGTCCCTGCTGTGCCGAGTTTGTCAACTTTCACGAGGAAATCCCCGCCCGGCTTTGGAACTACCGGCGAGACACGGTATACTTCGATTTCTGGGCCATGACCCGCGACCAACTGATCGCAGCCGGCGTGCGCGACGACCGCATTGAAATCAGCCGGCTGTGCACCCGCTGCAACACCGACCGGTTTTTTTCTTACCGCGGTGAGAGGCGAACCGGGCGGTTCCCCGCCGTGATCGGATTAAAACATGATGCAAACCGTCGCCACCGTGCTTCATAACACCCCGCTCGCCGCGTCCTACGGCCGCATCGGTCTGGCCTGCGGAGACGACTTCACCCAAGCCAAACCCGGTCAATTTGTGATGCTGGGTTTTCCGGAAGCCCTCCATCCATTGATCCGGCGACCCTTCTCCATTCATCGACAGCTATGGACTGAAGGGGCTTGGCGCGGAATAGAACTTCTCTATAAAATGGTAGGGCCGGCGACGCGGCGGCTGTCTCGCTTGACGGTGGGGGACTCCGTCAACCTGCTGGGGCCGCTGGGAAGCGCCTTTGTCCTGCCTGCGGGAGTCCGGCGCTTATACTTGGCGGCGGGCGGAGTGGGGGTCGCACCGCTGCTGTTTTTCGCCGCTCATCTGGACCCCCCTCAGCGCCAGGCGCTTGAATGTCGACTGTTTCTGGGAGGCCGCAGCCGGGAAGACCTCCTGTGCGTCGAAGACTTCGAGCACCTCGGCGTGACCGTCGTGCCAACCACCGACGACGGCAGCTGCGGGGACCAGTGCCGGGTGACGATCCCGCTGGAGGATGCTATCCGTCTGGCGCCACCGGATCTGGTGATGGCCTGCGGCCCGCGCGAGATGCTGGCCTGCGTTCTGGACATCGTACGGCAGTACGGCATTGCCTGCCAAGTCTCCATCGAGACCATGATGGCTTGCGGGATGGGCGCGTGTCTCGGATGCGCGGTCGCGGGCCGGAAGGACGAAACGCGGTTTTTGCACGCCTGCCTGGATGGGCCGGTATTCGCCGCCGATGAGGTTCTATTGTGAAGACGTTCGTCTACCGGATGGACCCTGAATTCTTCGCCGGAAAAACCCCGAGTCAAATAAGTTTGGCGTTGACTTGCCATGGACGATATGTTAGGTGCAGTCGTTCGATTGCAGCGGCGACGCGCCGAAGAGACTCCATTTTTTATGAAGCGTGAGACCAGACGGGCGTGGCGGGAACTGGCGTATTACAGCAGTATCGGTTTTTCCGTGGCGTTTTCGATTGTCATCGGGCTCGCCGTGGGCGTCTACCTGGATCGGCGGTTTGATACGTCTCCATGGTGCCTGTTGATCTTCCTGGTGCTGGGCATTGCCGCCGGATTTCGCAACATCGGGCATGCAATTCGTAAGAGCCGCAACCTATAAACCGCATGCGGACCGATTTTTTTGTGGCGGCGTCGTGCAGATTCAACAGCGCATATTGCAGTTCGTCACCCGCGCCAACTGGGTCATCCTGGCCGGCGCAACGGCCGCCGGGATCGCTTTTGCACCGCTGGATTTCGCGCTGGGTATCCTCTGCGGAGGGTTGATCGTGACCGTCAACTTCCACCTGCTGGCCAAGACCCTGCGACGGGCGCTGACACCGCCCCACTTGGCATCGCACAACGCAGTGATCGCCCAGTATTATCTGCGCTTTCTGGCCAGTGCCTTTATCATTTTTGTGCTGATCGCAGGGGGCGTGGTGAATCCCCTGGGGCTTGTCATCGGCCTTTCGGTTGTGGTAGTGAGCATCATCCTAGCGACCATTCGTGAAGTGAAAAAAATCATCTTTAAGGAGGCGGTCTAAGGATGGAACACCCCTATCTGTTTCTGCCAAAGATTTTCGAACTCTTCGGTCTGGGTCATTTCGCGAATGCTTATCCTCACGTGGTCTACTCTTGGCTCGTCCTCCTGATCCTGATCGTTTTGGCCTATCTCGGCGGCCGAAGCATCAGCCTCGTTCCCGGCAAGGCTCAAAATTTCTTCGAGGTGGTGGTCTCGGGGATGGAGGAGTTCATGGTGGATGTGACCGGCGAAGAGGGCCGGTGGTTCTTTCCACTGGTCGGCAGCATCTTCCTTTACATCGTCACCTGCAACCTGATCGGACTCATCCCGGGATTTTTTCCGCCGACTGCCAGTATCAACACCACGCTTTCCTGCGCCCTGGTGTCCTTCACGTTTACGCACTTCATCGGAGTGAAGTACCACGGGGTCAAATATATCAAGCACTTTTTGGGGCCCATCTGGTGGATGATCCCCATCATCTTACCGATCGAATTGATCGGCCATTTGGCTCGCATCATGTCGCTGTCCTTCCGGCTATTCGGAAACATGATGGGCCATGAGCTGGTTCTCATGATTCTGTTCATGCTGGCGGGTGCCTTCTTCGCCCCGCTGCCGATCATGGCGATGGGGATTTTCGTATCGTTTGTTCAGGCCTTTGTGTTTTTTTTGCTGTCGATCATGTATTTCAGCGGTGCCATGGAGCATGCGCACTGATCCTGACGGATTGGTGCGTTCGCGGTTAACGCGCCCTAATGGGAGCCTGGAAGAAGCCCATCACATACTAATCTAAAGGAGGAAGACAAACGTATGGAAGCCAAAGCATTGGAATTCTTCATCGCCTGTGTGACTGCCGCCGGTTTTGGAATCGCGATCGCCGCATTCGGCTGCGGCATTGCCCAGGGGCTCGGTCTGAGGTCCGCGGTCGAGGGCATTGCCCGGAACCCGGAGTCCTCCGGTAAGGTCACCGTGACCATGCTGATCGGCTTGGCCCTGATCGAGTCGCTTTGTATTTACGCGCTAGTCGTCGCCCTGATTCTCATCTTTGCGCACCCCCAGGCCACGGCTATTGCCAAGCTGTTCATGAAGTAATTTTTTTTAAAGAAAAAAGCCCGCGGAGGCCTTCCGCGGGCTTTTTTTATACCCCCGTCTCGTGCTTAACCCGTTTTTCCGCTTGCCGTAGATGTGCCGCGCGCCTTCAGGACTTTCTGGAGGTACTGCCCGGTCCATGATCGTGGGTTGGCGGCGATGGCTTCGGGCGGTCCGCAGCCGACCAGTTGCCCGCCGTCCTCCCCGGCCCCGGGGCCCAGGTCGATAATATAGTCGGCCGTCTTGACCACCTCCAGGTTGTGCTCGATAACCACCACCGTGTTGCCAGCGTCGACGAGTTGGTTGAGCACGGCCAGCAGTCGGCGGATATCGTCCGCATGCAGACCCGTGGTCGGTTCATCCAGAACGTACAAGGTCCGGCCGCTGCCCTTTCGGCTGAGTTCTCGCGAGAGCTTTACGCGCTGAGCCTCCCCACCGGAAAGCGTGGTTGCCGCTTGCCCGATGGGAACGTACCCGAGACCCACTTCGGAAAGCGTTTGCAGTTTGTCCCGAATGTGGCCGATGCGCCCGAAAAACGTCATGCCCTGGTCCACCGTCATGTCGAGCACATCGGCGATCGATCGGCCCTTGTATTGGATTTCCAGAGTTTCCCGATTGTAACGTCGACCGCCGCACACGTCGCAGGCGACATAGACATCCGGCAGAAAGTGCATTTCAATCCGCAGGGTCCCGTCTCCCTGACAGGCTTCGCAGCGCCCACCCTTGACGTTGAAGCTGAAACGACCCGCCTTGAAGCCGCGCATGCGGGCCTCGGGGGTTCGTGCAAACAGGTCGCGGATGAAACTGAATAGCCCGGTATAGGTGCCGGGATTGGAACGCGGGGTCCGTCCGATCGGGGCCTGATCGATATTGATTACCTGGCGGATGTGTTCGATGCCGTCCAGGCGCCGGTAGGCGCCAGCGGCCCGCCGCGATCGATATAATTGCTGAAACACGGCTGGGTAGAGGGTTTCGAATACCAGCGAGGATTTCCCAGACCCTGAGACTCCGGTGACGCCGATCAGACAACCCAGGGGAAACTCAACCGTGATGTCTTTCAGATTGTTCTGGGAGGCGCCTGCCAGGATCAACCGGGCGCCCGAGCCTAAACGGCGGCGGGTCGGGATTTCGATGGCCATACGGCCCGAAAGGTATTGGCCGGTCAGCGAGCTTGGATCCTGCATGAGGCCCGCCGAAGGGCCGGCGAAGACCACCCGTCCGCCGTGAATGCCGGCGCCTGGCCCCATGTCCACGACATAGTCGGCCGCCCGGATGGTGTCTTCGTCATGCTCGACGACCAGTACGGTGTTGCCCAGGTCGCGCAGCCGCAGCAGGGTAGCGAGCAGGCGGCGGTGGTCCCGCGGGTGCAATCCGATGCTGGGTTCGTCTAAAACGTAGAGCACGCCGGTCAGCTTGGAGCCGATCTGAGTGGCTAAACGGATGCGCTGGCTCTCTCCGCCGGAGAGGGTTTGGGCGGAACGGTCCAGGGTGAGATAGGCGAGGCCGACGTCTTCCAGAAATCCCAGACGCTCCGTGATTTCCCTCAGCAGTCGATGGGCGATGCGTTGGCGCTGGCCCTCGAAGACCAGGTTCATACAGAACCGGCGTGCCTGAACGATGGTCATGGCGCAGAGCTCCGAGATGCTCACGCCTTGCAGCGTGACGGCGCGGCTGGCCGGGTTGAGCTTTGCGCCGGCGCATTCCGGGCAGGGTTTGAACTTCATGAAACGCTTGATTTCCTCGCGCACGGCATAGGAGTCCGTCTCGCGGTAACGGCGCTCCAGGTTGGGGATCACGCCTTCAAAGGGGCGCTGATAGCGCACGCGCGTAGAACCTCGGTCGAAGAAATACGTGATGGCTTCCTCTCCCGAGCCGTAAAGGAGCACGCGCCGAAAGCCCTCGGGTAGATCGGCGAATGGCGCGTAGATGGTGGTCCCATAATGGGCGGTCAACGCCTCCAGAAAATCGATGAAATGCATGCTGGTGCGCTTCGCCCATGCGGCCACCGCTCCCTCGCGCAGGGACAGATGCGGGTTGGGGACGATCAGCTCAGGGTCAAATTCCGTCGTGGATCCGAGACCGCTGCACTTCGAGCAGGCGCCATGGGGTGAATTGAAGGAAAAACTGGCCGGCGTGAGTTCCGAATGGCGAATGCCGCAGGACGAGCAGGCCGAAGCCTCGTTGAACCGGATGGGCTCGCCGTCGACGACATCCACCAGGATGTTTCCGCTGCCATGCGCCAGTGCTAATTCCAGCGAATCCGCGAGTCGATTGCCGATGGAAGGCTTTATGACGAGACGGTCGACCACCACTTCGATGCGGTGGGGCTTTCGGGCGGACAGCGTGCTCGCCTCGTCCAGATCCATAGTGACCCCATCCATCCTGACCCGTGCAAAACCATCCTTCTTGAGACGTTTGAGCAGTTGAGAGCAAGACCCCTTGCCGCCGGTGGATAGCGGCGCCAGGATGATGATGCGATTGCCTGCTTTTAGCGACATGACCCGGTCTACCATTTGGTCGATGGTCCAGGCGGTGATCGGCCGGCCACAGCGGGGGCAGTGGGCTTGACCGACACGAGCGTAGAGAAGGCGCAGGTAGTCATAGATTTCGGTCACCGTGCCGACCGTCGACCGTGGGTTATGGTTTGCCGTTTTTTGTTCGATTGCGATGGCCGGCGAAAGGCCGTCGATTAAATCGACATCCGGCTTTTCAAGGCGTTCGAGGAACTGGCGGGCATAGGCTGATATGGATTCGACGTATCGGCGCTGCCCCTCGGCGTAGAGAGTGTCGAAGGCCAATGTGGATTTGCCGGAACCTGAGAGCCCTGTGATTACGGTTAGTTGGTTGTGAGGAATCTCCACGTCTATGTTTTTTAGATTGTGCTGGCGGGCTCCCCGAATTATGATCGCCTCGTTAGGTGTCATCGCGCAAAATCCTAACACTCGGTCCGCATGGCTGGCCCTGAGACCATCTGGAATGATTTGGAAAAACCGTCCATAATCCCTTTATAACCGCTAAAATTAAGACTATAACCGAAAGCTGCCTTCGCCAGCCCTTTACCCGCAGCGGTTTAAAGACATCGCCACAACTCCAACCCTACAGGAGTATGCCTTTGCCGGGCAGCCGATTTTATATATCACATAATTCCATTAATTTCAGTTGGTTTTTTGAACAAAAGACTTCCTTCCGGCAGGCTGTTCACAGTCCGGAGACGGATCTCGCTGCGTGGGTTGGGGCGAAGCCCTGGTGCACGGGGTGGCGTGTCGCATCACCGCACCTTCAGTTGTCAATAAATTAAAAATTGTAGAAAATAAAAGAAAAAACGAGAATTCAGAAGATGTCCCCCTGGGCGGGTCTTCCCTGAAAGGGTTGGATTCCCCGAAATTGTTTGAAAATCTAACAATTCTCAGGAAGGTTCTCATTCGGCCCGAATTCGCTGTCGGCAAGATTTTAAAATATGATAACAGACAGATATAAATTGTTCATAACCCTGGGCGCAGGGGGCTCAAACGCCAGAAATTCAGGTTTGACTTTACTTGGGCCATTGACTTAAAACGCAGCCTCATGATCGCTGGACATCAGTCGAAGCGTGGGGCCTCCACCCCTTTCGGATTCCTCTCCGGCTTCCTTTTGGCCGCAGTACCCAACACGCTTGGGGCGGCCGCTTAAACCCGACAGCATAGAACAATCGATGGACAAGGCGTGGACGGACATTAAAGCAGGCCTCAAAAAACGGATCCCCGCGCATAGCTTTCGCATGTGGGTTGAGCCGCTAGAGCTGCACCGCGGAGATGATGACGATTGGGTGATTACCTGCCCGAACGCCTTTTCACGAAAGCGGGTCCAGGACCATTTCGGAGCGCTGATCGAAACTGAGCTGCGGCGTGGACTAGGAGATGCGGCCCGCCGCGTCAGCTACCAGGTGGCCGGTCGGCGGAATGGGCAGCGGCTCGGCCCCGAGGCCCACCTGCAGCTGCCCTTGCCGAGCGAAACCATCCGTCCCCACAACGGCCGTCTGTTGCGGAAAGATTTTACCTTCGATCACTTTGTCGTGGGTGCCAACAACGACTTCGCCTATTCGGCATCGCTTTCCTTGGCCACGCAACGCGAATGCCGCCAGCCCGCGCTGTTTTTGCTCGCCGGAACGGGACTCGGTAAAAGTCACCTGTCCCAGGCGATCGGCCACCACATCCTGGATCAAGCGCCGGATGAGCGTGTGTACTACATGACCGCTGAAGATTTTAGCAACGAGATGGTTCAGGCCTATCGTCACGATGTCATCGATAAATTCAAGACCAAATACCGGCAGCACTGTGATGTGCTGTTGATCGAGGATGTTCATTACCTGAGCGGAAAAGAGCGCACGCAGATCGAGCTTGCGATGACATTGGACACCCTGTACGAGGCCGGCAAGCGTATTATTTTCTCCAGCAGTTGCCTGCCAGCGGATATTCCCAAGCTGCACGAGAAGCTGCGGTCGCGATTCTCCTGCGGGCTGATCTCCGCCATCGAGCCGCCGAATTACCGCACGCGCGTGCGTATTCTTCAGAAAAAAGCCAGCCTGCATAATTACCACGTGCCGGAGCCGGTGATCAGCTACCTGGCCGCGGAATTGGTGGGTGACGTGCGCCAGCTCGAAAGCGGTCTGAACGGAGTGGCCGCCAAGTCCTCTTTATTGGGAGCACCGATCAACCTCGCTCTGGCCGAGAGTGTCGTCAAACACATCGCCAGTCAACGCCAGAAAATCACCTTAGAGGCGATCAAAACACTCGTCTGCAAATATTACAGCGTGTCCCTCGCGGATCTGGTTTCGCGCTCCCGCAAGCAGAATCTGGTGCGGCCGCGCCAGATGGCGATCTATTTGTCGCGTCGTTTCACGGACTCTCCCCTCCAAGCCATCGGCAAGGCTTTCAATCGCTACCACGCCACCGCCTTGCATTCGATTCATTGCATTGAAAAAGGACTGAAGTCGGACAGCGCCATCCGGCAACAAGTGGAATTCTTCCGCCAGAAGCTGGAATCGGGAAAAATGAATTAGGTCGATAGCTCCCGGCCGGCGAATTCGATCCGATGCCGGGCATCCGGTCCCTATTGGAACGTCAGCAGTTCGTCATCTCCTGCCGCCGGCTCCTCGAAAACCCCCAAGTCGATCGCCTGGTCGCGTTCTATGGCACAGCGGATTCGAATCGCACAATAGGTGCGACAGATCGGGTCGTCGGACTGGAAGCTTCCGAAACACCCGAGGGGGATGGCGGATGGTGAGCAGCGCAGACATCCTTTTTTCATCAACGGGTTCCCCCTCTCATGAGCTCAAGCAGGTCGGCGTGAATGCGGCCGTTGGTTGCTAGAATTTGGCGGGCATCGGATCCGACCGGTTGGTTTGAAAAATCACTGGTGACGCCGCCGGCCTCGCGTACAATCAGCGCTCCGGCGGCCGTGTCCCAGGGCTGCAAGCGGTCCTCCCAATAGCCGGCAAACCGCCCGCAAGCCACAAAACACAAGTCCAGCGCCGCTGAACCGAAACGACGGATACCTCGCGCCTCTTTCAGGCAGCGCAGCAAGCGTTCGGCCATAGCTTCAAACCCGTGGGAACGCTCGTACGGAAAACCGGTAGCCAGCAGGCTGTCTGAAATGCTTGCCTCCGGGCTGACGTGGATCGGCTCCCCGTTCAAAAGAGCGCCCCTCCCGGCCTGCGCCGAAAACAGCTCACCGCTGACCGGGTTGAGCACCACGCCCGCCAGCACGTCATCGCCGCGGGCGAAGGCGATGGATACGGCGAAGAAGGGGACTTGATGCGCGTAATTGACAGTCCCGTCCAAGGGGTCCACCAGCCAGCGTACCTCCGATGACCCGGGCTGCGTTCCGCTTTCCTCGGCGACGATGCCGTGTTGCGGATAAACGGATTGGATCTTGCGGATGATTACCTTTTCAGCGGCGATATCCGCATCCGTGACGAGATCGTTGGGGCCCTTCTGGTCGATCGAGCTCAAATGCTTCCAACGGGAGCGCAGCACCTCCGCCCCCGCATAAGCGGCTCGGACCGCTATGCGCAATATGTGATCGAGTTCCATCGGGTGGTCACGTTATATCGTTTGAAGCAAGCGTGTCAACCTCAATCGGTTGTGGTCGGTCGGGTTTGCGGTTCGGCCCGCCAGTCCTTTCGTCTGCATCAGGGCACGTTTCTTCGATGGTTGTTTCATTCCTGCAGCGGGAAGGCGAAGCGCCGCTTTCCGGCTTCGAAATGGAGGCGACCATGGACCGCATGCGCGCAATGAGCGGCGGCAGCGTCGATGGGTCGCGGGCGGAAACGGCCACGGCCCCATGCCGGAAAGCGGCATTCTGGGCCAGATCCGGCGTCACCCGGTCACGCTTGTTGAAAACCGTGAGACAGGCCTTGGCGCCGAGCCCCAGATCCTCCAGAATGGCCTCGACCGCCCGGATCTGATCTTCAAAGTGCGGATTGCTGAGATCCACGACGTGCAACAGCAGGTCGGCGCCTTCCAATTCCTCCAGTGTCGCGCGGAAGGCCACCATGAGATCGCGGGGCAGATCGCGGATGAAACCCACCGTGTCGGTGATGATCACCTCGATGTCCTTCGGGAACCGCAATCGCCGGCTGGATGGGTCCAGGGTCGCGAACAGGCGCTTTTCAGCCAGCACGCGGCTATGCGTGAGGCTGTTGAGCAGCGTGCTCTTGCCGGCGTTGGTGTAACCGATGATCGAGATGACCGGGACGTTTTTTTTGTCGCGTTTGGCGCGCAACTGCCGACGGTGACGACGCACTTCCTCCAGCGCCCTTTCGAGCTGGGCGATGCGCCGGCGCACTTGGCGCCGGTCGGCCTCAAGTTTGGTTTCGCCGGGTCCGCGGCCCCCGATGCCTCCCGCCAAACGCGACAGGGCAGTGCCCTTGCCTACCAGCCGCGGCAGCATATACTTGAGCTGGGCCAGTTCCACCTGAAGCTTGCCCTCCCGCGACCGGGCGCGCTGGGCGAAAATGTCCAGAATCAGCTGGGTGCGGTCGATGACCTTCAAATCGGTCTGGTCGGTGATGGAGCGGATTTGAGAGGGATTCAGCTCCTGGTCGAACACCAGGATGGAGGCCGCTTCCTGGAGGGCGTGGATGGCCAATTCCTGGAGCTTGCCGGTGCCGATCAGGTATCGGTGGTCCACCTTTTCCCGTTGCTGGATCACGGAGGCAACGACCTCGATCCCGCCCGATTGCGCGAGTTGCCTCAACTCGGCCATGGACTCCTCGGACTTGCGGCGGGGGACGGAGGAGACGCTGACGAGCAAGGCCCGATCGCGCGATGAACCGGCCGTCCGGCCGGTGAGTACCCGTTGCAGCTCGTCTTCCAGCGCCTGGATGAGCGCCAGGCAGTCGAGGTTCAAGGCGGTGAGCGCCAGATCCGGCAACAATCGGTGGGGCAGGCGCTCGGACGCTCCCGGAAGCACGTGGGCCGCATGCACCCGGTGCGGCAGCCCGTCGGCACCCATGATGATCGCCGCCATTAAGTCCAGCCGGAGCAGCGCGAGGTCGGTCAAGTCGTCGCGCGTAAGCGATTCGGCGTTGAGGTGGGTGTGGATGCAACGCAAGCCGTTGAGACGACCGGGGGCGGCTTGGTATTCAGCCGTGGTGGGGATGACGATTTTTTTAGAGTCGCCCACCAACACGAAGGCGATCCGACCCTGCCGGTTGACCAGCAGGCCGATCTGGCGGCGGATTTCATGGGACAACAGGCTGAGATCCCGGGCGAGTTCCGGGGTGATCAAAACCTCCGGCGGGACGCGCCGGCGATAGAGGTTCTCGATCCTGCGGATCTGGCTGGGCTTCAAGCCAACGACATTACCAAAAAGCCGCTTCATTCGTTACGCCGTTCCGCGCATGGCCTCGGGCGCCATGTTTTCAAAGCGGGTATAGGCGGACAGGAAGGTCAGGAGCACCTCGCCGATCGGTCCGTTGCGCTGTTTGGCGAGGATGATCTCGGCGGTGCCCTTATGGGGATTGGTTTCCTCTTTGTTGTAGACCTCGTCGCGGTAGATGAAGGCCACCACGTCGGCGTCCTGCTCGAGGGCACCGGATTCCCGCAGGTCCGATAGCCGCGGCCGCTTGTCGTTGCGCTGCTCCAGCATCCGGTTCAACTGGGAAAGCGCGATGACGGGCAGATGGATTTCCTTCGCCAGCGCCTTCAGCGATCGGGAGATCTCCGAGATTTCCAGGTCGCGCCGTTCAGCGCTCGCTCGGCCCTGCATGAGCTGCAGATAGTCGATCACGATCAGACCGATGTTCTTATCCATCTTCAGGCGGCGGGCCTTGGCTCGCACCTCCATCGCCGACAGGCTCGGTGAGTCGTCGATGAAGATCGGAGCGGCGGAGAGCACCCCGGCCGCATCGGTCAGACGCTCCCAGTCCTCCATGCTGAAAAAACCGCTGCGCAGCCGCGACGAATCGATGCGCGCCTCGGCGCACAGCAGGCGCAGGGACAGTTGCTCCTTGGACATCTCCAGGGAAAAGACGGCGACCGGCACCCCGGCATCGACGGCGGCGTTGCGCGCGATGTTGAGCGCCAGAGCGGTTTTGCCCATGCTCGGCCGGGCCGCCAGAATGATCAGGTCGGAATTTTGCAGCCCCGAGGTGAGGTTGTCGAGCTGGGTAAATCCGGTGGGAACGCCGGTCACCAGGCTCTTGTTTTTTTGCTTTTCCTCCAGAAAGTCGATGTTGCTGTCAATGAGCTTGCTGAGGGGGTAGAATGCCTGGCGGGCCTTCTTGTCCGTGATTTCGAAGATCGCGGCCTCGGCGAAATCAATGATGTCGTCCGTGCCGCCCTGCTCCTGGAAGCAGCGCTTGGTGATGGCGTTGGCCTTCTCGATCAGCCGGCGCAGCACCGCCTTGTCGTGGACGATGCGAGCGTAGTGCTGGGCGTTCACGGCGAGGGGCACCGCATCCAGCAGGCGCGACAGATAGGCGGCGCCGCCGACGGCCTCCAGCTGCCCCTTCTCTTTCAGGCTGTTGTTGAGGGTGATGACGTCCACCGGCTCGCCGCGTTCGAACAGGTCGGTCATGCCGGCGAAAATCCGCTGGTGAGCCGTCCGGTAGAAGTCCGCCGGGCTTAGGATCTCCACCACCTCCAGGAGCGCGGTGTTGTCGACCAGGATGGCGCTGAGCAGGGACTCCTCGGCCTCAATGTGCTGAGGCGGCACATGGAGCGGATCCGAATCCCTATCGGCGGAATGTTCCCTTTCGGCCATGGTGATGTCCGGTTCCTAAGCTGGGCGATCCCGGCCGCCTGGCACAGGCCGGGTTGGGGGCCGACCGCGCGCGGCCACCGACAGGCGGCCGCGCTCCGGTGGTCGAATCCATGCAGCCCCGAGGTATTCAGCCTTCGCTGACAACTTCCAGCGTGATTTCCGGCTCTACGCCTTTGTAGACACGGATGGGGATTTTAAAGCTGCCCAGCTGCTTGATGGGTTCGGTCAGCAGGACCATGCGCTTTTCGACGACGATGTTCTGAGCCGCCAGGGCATCGATGATATCGCGCACGCCGACGGATCCGTAAAGCCGGTCTTCCTCAGCCACCTTGGCGACGATCCGACAGGCCACGCCCTCAAGCCGTTGCGCCATCTCTTCGGCCAGTTTACGTTCCTTGGCGATCTGAAGTTCGAACTTGGCCTTCTCCGAATCGAGTCTTCTCCGGTTCTCCGGGGTCGCCACGAGCGCCATTTTCTGAGGCAGCAGGAAATTACGGGCGTAACCCGCCTTGACCTCCACCTCGCTGCCGATGATGCCCAAGGATTCGATGGTCTGGGTGAGTATCACTCTCATAGGGTATCCTCCACGATCTAGCGCCGTCAGCCCGGCGCGAGCGGTTTTTCCAACTTTCGAAAGTTGAACCAGGTGTCGAAGAACCCGACGCCGATCACAGCCAGCATTACCACTTGCTGGATGGCGATCAACCCGTACAGTACCCCACGGGCAACCCGCGGGATCTGCTTCTTCTGAAAGAAGTAGGCCACGATCGCGATCCCCTGGAAGAAATAGATAACCATGAACACGATCAAGCCGTTCAGCCCCAACAGCTTGGCACCGATGCTCGGTACCAACAGGAGCGCACCCGATCCGATCACACCCCACACCATCAGCTCCGGAGCCTTCCAACGATCCAACGCTCCGAAGTCCGGGAAGGGCAGGTTTTGCCGCTGGCAGAGACGCCGCGAAACCAGCAGGCAGACCCAGGTCACCATCAAGGTCGAGCCGATCACCAAAGCGGGCAAGATGCCCACCAGCACACGCTGGATGATGTCGAGCGAGTTCTCCAAAAAATCAAGCTGATCCTGGGAAAGCCCCATCTGCTGGTATAGCAGAAGGCTCAATTCCAAGTGCTGGCGGACGGTCTCGGAAACGGCGGCCAGCGGACCTTGTCCGGTCCAAAGACTGGCGATCAGGACTGCGCCGAGACTGGCCAAGATGACGGCGATGCAAACGGCGGCGACGGTTTTTTCCAGTGACCCTCGGCGCCCCATGAGCTCACCCATCACGAAGCCGATCAGCAGCAGCTCTCCGAAAAAAAAACCTTCCAGAGGCCCCCCCAGCAGCAACGCACAGCCGAACGCCGTCCCGGCAATGAGCTTCGCGGCCCAGCGGCCGAGTTTGGCGCGGAAGACGATCAGCGGCACCGGAATAAATGCCGATCCGATCAGGCCGGCCATCGGAACCATCGTGCAGACCGCTACGGCCAGACAGGTGATAGCGACGCCGGTGAAAAGATCTTTGCTCATGGTCCCGCTGCAGGGGCCGAAGAACGCTCAGCCGGCCGGATGCGCATGCGACGCGTTCAGCCCTGGTCCATGGACCCGACAAAGGGCAGCAAGGCGATCGTCCGGGCGCGCTTGATGGCATGGGTCAGCGTCCGCTGGTGGCGGGCGCAACAGCCCGAGATCCGTTTCGGAATGATCTTGCCGCGTTCGGTGATGAAATAGCGTAGCATGCGCGGATCCTTGTAGTCGATTACGAGGCTGCTGTCTGCGCAGAATCGGCATACTTTCCGACGGTGAAAGACTCTGCGCTTGCGCTTGGGGGCGGTAGACGGCCGGGAATCGCGATGGGTGGGTGCGGGCATGGGTTAAGCCTCCTTTTGGATTTCCGCGGAAGCGGTCGGTTGAGGCTCGGCCGCCGTCGGCGCTTCGGCGGGGGCTGCGGAAGCGTTCTCGGCGGGAGCGATCTCAGCGGGGGTGGTCTCGGCAGGCTTCTGAGCCTCGGCCTCGGCCTTGGCCATCTCTTCCTTGATCTGCTCGATGTTCGGGTTCGGGTCGAGCAGCACCGACATGTGCTTGAGCACCCGCTCGTCGATGCGGAAGAACCGCTCCATCTCATTGACCAGCTGTCCGGTCCCGCCGAAATCGAAGCGCACATAATAACCGCGCTCCTTTTTGGCGATAGGGTAGGCCAGTTTTCGAGATCCCCACTCGTCGATGCGGATGAGGAACCCGCCCATTTGAGACAGGATGTCCTTCACTCTCTCGATGACAGGCAAGCGCTGTTCCACGGAGAGATCCGGGTCCAAAATGACAAAGGTTTCGTACCGTCGCATATAAATCCTCCTTTCGGGTGTCAAGCCCTGGAGTCCGGCTCCAGAGCAAGGATGGACAGACGATTGTTATGAGCAAATAAAAATTATACCTAATACCAGGTGATTGAGTCCAGGTCAACAAAATTTTAAGGAAGGAACGCGATTCAACCGTGCGCGGAAAAAATGAACGTTACATGCCGGATACCATGTTGGATTGGTGGGCTGCATTGGAATCGAACCAATAACCTACTGATTAAGAGTCAACTTCGAGCAAATTAGGAGGTCTTGATCGATTTCCCGCAAGGAATCGACTAAAATGATTAACTAAGATTCCAGCACATTAAACCTAAGACCCTTCTGTTGGTTTTCACCCAGTCTACTTTTTTTTAACTTCGATTTGAAGCGTTTTGGGCAAAATTTGGGCAAAGCAGCCTGCGGCATCTTGGCGGTCAGTCAGGTCCCGTAATGTGGCCGAAAGCCAACGACACAAGCGCCCCTCCTAAAATGAACACGCAATGTTCAAGCTAATAACCGGCATGTAGCCTTAGACAAGTAGCTTGCCGCCAACATTCGGGAGATGAGCCCCTCTGCAGTCAGGGCGGTTTCCCAGAAGATCCCCCTCGCATAGAAGCTCCAACGTACCTTTGCACCGTCCTCATGTCAATAGGATGAAAAGTGGAGCTGCGCTCGTAGAGGTGGGAGACGAACTGGAAGAACAGGTACGCCTCCCGGCTGTCGATGGGAAGATAGCCGACCTCGTCGACCACGACGAGCGGTGAGGTCAGATAGGCCTTGTGGTTGGACTGGCTTTCTTTCAGTTTCTTGATCAGGGTGTCCATGGTGATGAAGTAGACCTTGAAGCCGTGCGCGCAGGCCTTGATGGCGAGTGAGATCGCTAGGTGGGTCTTGCCCACCCCGGGAGGCCCCAGGAAGATGACGTTCTCGTGCTTTTCGATGAACTCCATGTCGAAGGCGGCATGATCTCTTTTTTGTTCAGCTGGGGGTGGAAGCTGAAGTCGTACTCGTCGATGCTCTTGGCGGTGGGAAGCCCCGCAGTCTTCATGGCGGTCTGGAAGCGGCGTTTCTCCTTGACGGCCACCTCCTCCTCCAGGAGTTGGTCCAGGAAGCATAGATACGAGCGCTTGTCGGCCTCGGCCTGCTCGGCGATGGTCTGCAGGACCTCGGAGGCGCGGTTGAGGTTCAAACGGGTGAGATTATCACGCAGGCGGTCGATGATCAGCTGCTCCATAGCCCACCTCCCTGCGCCAGGCGCTCGTAGTCGGCAAGCGGCCGGTACATCACCTGCGGGAACAGCGATCCGATGGACAGAACCCGGGTGGCCTTGGCCTTGGTGTGGCCGTACTTGCGCTGCTGCAGATCTTTATCGGCTTTGAGCGCTTCGTAGAACGAAGCATTGCCGACGAGTTGGTGCTTGCCTTCGGCCTGGGCGTAGCTGACCAAAAGCCGGTCGTCGTCGTAAAAGTGGATAGTGCCGTTTTTGACCTTCAAGAGCGCCTGTTTACCGACCACCGTGTGAGGCAAGAGATAGCGGTTGGCCTCGTAGGACACCTGGCAGTCTTTGTAGACCTGGTGGAAGACCTTCAGCGAGGTATCGTAGTCCGCTGCCGGAAGTGGACCCAGCTGGGGTTTTTTCTGCTGCCAGCGCTCGATGACCGGCTGTTGGTGGGTGCCGTGGATACGGCGGTTGGCCACCGTATCCAACCAGTGGTGAAGGTCCCGGTTGGCGCTCTCAAGGTCGCTGAAGGCATAACCCCGCCAGAAGCTCTCCCGGAGGTAGTCCACCGGCCGTTTCACCTTGCCTTTGACCCAGGCCGCATACGGCGGGCAGGCCTTGGGGGCAAAGCCA
>CAZNAX010000009.1:0-42395 GCA_964570965.1 uncultured Desulfatibacillum sp. | reverse complement strand
GCAGCCTGGAGATGTCCAACGTCGACCTGGCCGAGGAGTTCGTCAAGATGATCACGACTCAGCGGGCCTTCCAGGCCAATTCACGGGTGATCACCTCAAGCGATGAGATCCTGCAGGAACTGATCAACATCAAGCGGTAAGAGCGCTGACGGAACGTCAAAGGCTTGACTCCGCCGGACAACGCTACCCGGCAGCCGGCGGAGTCAAGCGCTCCACCCGGTCCGCCTGCGTCTTTCCAATCCTGCCGCGGCCTTGCGCCCGCCGCCACCGCCATCCCCCGGCTCCCATTCGGAAATTGGCATAATCCTTGCTCGGCTTTGGTTGAAACTGAGGCGTCCATGCGCTTTTTTACCTGGCGTGGGGTTGGACGAAAGGAACGGCCAAGGAGAGGTCATGTCAAACAAGCTGGTCAGCATTCTCATCGGGGTTTTGTTTGTTATGATTTTGGGCCTGGGCGGCGGAGGGTTCATGATGTGGACCAAGCTAGCGGCCATCAGCGCCCACCCGGCGGGCGCGGAGAACGACCCGCAGGCTGAAAAGAACCGGCCCGAAGCCGTCGGAAAGGTCATGGCGATGGACACCTTCATCGTCAACCTGGCCGATCCGGGTGCCAACCGCTACCTGCGAGTCACCATGGACGTCGAGGTGACCGGCGGCAAAACCCCCGAAGAAGAAATTACTCGAAGGACCTCCCAGCTGCGGGATGCGATTCTGATGATCCTGCCCACCAAGAAATTTTCCGACATCGTCACCACCGAAGGCAAGACCGCCTTGCGCGATGAACTCATCGGTGCGCTGAACGCGCTCTTGACCACGTCGAAGGTCTCGCGCATCTACTTCAAGGAATTCGTCATTCAATAGGCCAGGACCGGCATGCCAGACCAGATTCTCACTCAAGAGGAAATCGACGCCCTCTTGTCCGCCATGGATCGCGGGGATGTCGATATCGAACAGGAAAAAGGGGAGCCGGAGGCCACCCCCTATAACCTGACCTCCCAGAACACCATTCTCCGGGATCAGTTCAGTGCGCTGGAGGAAGTCTACGACAAGTTCGCAGCCCTGCTCAACAGCGCTCTGTCGTCGCTCTTGCAGCGCTCGATCGAGGTCGAGTTCGTGTCCAACGAGATGGTCAAATACCAGGAATGCATCCATGCCTTCTCCGCCCCCACGAGCTTTATCATTTTCACGATGGAGCCGCTGATCGGATCGGCGTTGCTGGCGATCGAACCCGGTCTGGTGTATTCCCTGATCGATTGCATGTTCGGCGGCAAGGGCAAGCCGCTCAGCCGCATGCGCGATTTCACCCAGCTCGAACAGCGTATGATCCATAAGCTGGCGCTGGAAATGCTGGGGCAGCTGCAAAAGGCTTGGCAAATCGTTCAGTCGGTCAAGATCAGCGTCAAGAAAACCGAAACCAAGCCGGAATACGTGCATTTGGTGTCGCCCAACGATATGATGGTCGTCATCGTTTTTGCCGTCAAGGGCAAGGAATTCTCCGGGAATGTGCACATTTGCATATCCTACCTGATGCTCGAGTCCATCAAGGAAAAATTGTCCTCGAAATACCAGCGTGAGAAGGATATCGAAAACACCTGGAGCCAGCAACTGAAGCGGCTGCTGCAGGACACCCCGGTCAGTCTGATTGCCGAGCTCGGGCGGACCCAGCAGACGGTCGGAGCGATCCTGAACATGCAGCAGGACGACGTCATCCTGCTGCCCACCGGTCCGGAGGATTCGATTGTCATCAGCGTCGACCATGTTCCCAAATACCTCGCCTATCCGGGCGTGATCAAAGGCAACCGGGCGGTGGAGATTTCCGAGCTGCTGACCCCCCATGGAGGCTCCGCGTAACGATGGCAACATCCGTCGATAAGAAAACCGAATCGACCCCGCCGGCGGACGCCTCCGCCGGAGGTAATATGGAGTTCATCCTCGACATCCCCCTGGAGGTGAGCGTTGAGCTCGGCCGCACGAAATTGTTGATCAACGAACTGCTCAAGTTGGGGCAGGGGTCGGTGATCGAATTGTCGAAGCTCGCCGGCGAGACCTTGGAAGTCCTGGCCAACCAGAAGCTGATCGCCCGCGGCGAAGCCGTGGTCATCAACGAAAAGTTCGGAGTGCGCTTGACCGAAGTGGTCAGCCCCATGGAACGCATCGAGAGGCTGAGATGAATGCCGCACCGGAACTGGTTTCCTCGGCCTTGAAAATGATCGCCGCTTTGGCGATCGTACTGGGCGGGATGTTCGTGGTGGTCCATTTCGCCCGGCGCTACCTGGGGCGCGCAGGCGGCGTGAACGCGCAACGGCTGATGCGCGTGATTGCCTCACAGGCCATCGGAGTCAAGAAAGCCGTGACGTTGGTGGACGTGCCCGACGCCGTGTTGGTGCTCGGCGTCTCCGGCGACCGCATCCAGCTGCTAGCCCGCATCGAGGATCCCGAAACGCTGAACCGGGTACGGGCCTATGATGGGACGGCGGGGGTGTCCTTTCACGATCAGCTGGCGCGGCTGGTTTCGCGCCGGAAGGCGGACGGTCATGAGGACTGAAGCGTCCGGCGCAGCGGCCGCCCGGATGCGCTCGGTCATGCAGCGGGGCGGCCTTCCCCGGACTTTCGCCGTGGCCGGGGCGCTCGCTGCGCTGCTCGTGCTGGCGCTCCCGGTGGCGGCCCAGGTGCCCACGGTCAGCACGCCGTACTTTACGCTGGGGGCGGCGCCGGGGGACGACCCCGCACGCGGCAGCGCGGTGCTGCAGATCTTTCTGCTGATGACGGTGCTGTCGCTGGCGCCGGCCATCCTGACCATGGTCACCTCTTTCACGCGGATTGTGATCGTGCTGTCGCTGCTCCGGCGCGCGCTGGGGACGAACCAGCTGCCGAGCAACCAGATCGTGATCGGGATGGCTCTTTTTCTGACGGTCTTCATCATGGCGCCGGTGTGGCAGAAGATCAACCAGGCGGCGCTGCAGCCCTACCTCGACCAGAAAATCTCCAGCCAGCAGGCGCTGGATCAGGGCGCGGTTCCGCTGCGCGAATTCATGTTCAAGCAGACGCGCGAAAAGGATCTGGCGCTCTTCGTGGACGTCGCCAAGCTCAAGCGTCCCCAGAACCCGGAGGACATCCCCACCAGCGTGCTGATCCCCTCCTTCATCATCAGCGAGGTCAAGACGGCCTTCGAGATCGGGCTGCTGCTGTACGTGCCTTTTTTGATCGTCGACATGGTGGTGGCTGCGGTGCTGCTGTCCATGGGGATGATGATGCTGCCGCCGGTGATGGTGTCGCTGCCGTTCAAGCTGCTGCTGTTCGTTCTGGCCGACGGGTGGTATCTGCTCGTCGGGTCCATGGTCAAGAGCTTCGCCTGACGGGAGCAGAAACGATGACGGCCGACTACATCACCGGTTTTTTTTACGAAGCGATAAAAGTCACCCTCCTGCTGTCTGCGCCGATGCTGCTCGCCGGCCTGCTGGTGGGGCTGCTGGTCAGCATTTTTCAGTCGGTCACCTCGATCAACGAGATGACCCTCACGTTCATCCCCAAAATGCTGGCGGTGGCGCTGGCCCTGGTCGTTTCCTTCCCCTGGATGATGCAGACGCTGGTGACGTTTACGGAGCGGATGTTCACCGGCATGAACCAGTACATCCGTTGAAAGGAGCGCCGGCCGATCGCCGGCGGACGCCCCTGCCATGGTCTCCCTCGCCGTGTCCATGCCTCAGCTGCAGGTGTTTTTCCTGGTGTTGATGCGCACCGGGGCGTTTCTGATGTCCATCCCCATGCTGAACGGATCGAGCGTGCCGGTGCTGTTCCGGCTGGCACTGACCTTGGCGGCCAGCCTGCTGCTCTTCCCGCTGCTCGCGCTGCAACCCCCGCTCATAGCGTTTGGCCTCTTCACGCTCACCGTGGCCGCCGCCGGCGAGGTCCTGATCGGGTTGCTGGCCGGACTGGCGATCCGGCTGGTCTTTGAAGGGGTCCAGTTGGCCGGCGAGCTGGCGGGATACCAGATGGGGCTGGCCATCGCCGAGGTGCTCGACCCGGCCACCGATGATCAGGTGGCGATCCTCGCGCAGTTCACGAGCCTTCTGGCTACCTTGATTTTCCTGATTCTCAACGGCCACCACTGGTTCATCCGCACCCTGGTGGAGAGCTACCAGATGATTCCGCCGGGCGGTTTTCACGTGAGCGGCGCGGTGCTGGAGCGCCTGGCGCGGATGACGGCAGAGATGTTTCTGATCGGACTGAAGGCCGGCGCACCGGTGATCGTTGCCTTGCTGCTCGGCACGGTGGCATTCGGATTGGTGGCCCGCGCGGTGCCGCAGATGAACATCTTCGTCGTGTCCATGCCGCTCAATATCGGTGTGGGGCTGGTTTTTTTCGGCTTGAGCCTGCCGCACCTGGCCGGCTACCTGAAGCATCTGTTCGGAAGCGTGGCGCAGCACGCCATCGCTCTCCTCAAAGCCATCGCGTGAGCGGAGAAGGGCATGGCGGATTCACCCGGGCAGGAGCGGACCGAACGGGCAACCGGCAAGCGTCGGATGGAGGCTCGCAAGCGCGGTCAGGTGGCGTTGAGCCGCGAAATCCCTTCGGCCCTGATTCTCATCACCCTGCTCGGCGTGTTTTACTTCGCGGGGTCGCGCGTCCTCGACGATCTCATGCATCTCTTCGGCGGGTTCTTCGGACAGTTGCACACGGCTCGGCTGCGCACGATCAGCGACGCCGGGACGCTGGCTGCGGAGCTTTGCCAGGAAGGTTTGCGGCTGATGGTCCCGATCATCCTGCCGCTGCTGGTCGCCGGTTTGGCCGGCAATATCCTGCAGATCGGCTTCGAAATCCATGTCGAGCCGCTGGCGCCCAAGCTTTCCAAGCTGAACCCCGTCGCCGGGGTCAAACGCATCTTCTCCCTGCGGGGACTGGTCGAGATGGTCAAATCCATGGTGAAGATCGTTTTTGTCGCCGTCATCGCGGGGTCGGTCGTGTCCGGCTATCTGACCGAATTCCCCACCTTGGTGCGCAGAGACATCCCCGCCATTTGGGAGTTCACCCACACCGCTGCCTTCCGAATCATTTTTTATGTCTGTCTGGCGATGATCGTGCTGGCGGTCCTGGACTTCGCCTATCAGCGCTGGCAGTACGAGCAAAGCCTCAAGATGACCAAACAGGAAGTCAAGGATGAGCGCAAACAGGCCGAAGGCGATCCTCAGATCAAATCCCGCATCCGCAGCCTGCAGCGGCAGGCGGCCTACCACCGCATGATCGCAGAGGTGCCCAAGGCCGATGTCGTCATCACCAACCCGACCCATCTCGCCGTCGCGCTGCGCTTCGATCCCTCGGAAATGGCCGCTCCGCGCGTGGTCGCCAAGGGCGCCGATCATATTGCTGAGCGAATCCGGGACATCGCTCGCGAACACGGCGTCCCTCTGGTGGAGAACAAACCCCTGGCGCAGTCACTTTATAAATTGGCCGAACCGGGGGACACCATTCCCGTTGACCTCTACCGGGCGGTGGCCGAAGTGCTGGCGTATGTGTACCGATTGAAGGGCAAACATGCGCTGTAAGCCCGTCCTGAGCCCGCTGCCGATCTTCCTGAGCCGCATCATGCGTTGCGGCTGACATCGTTTCCCGGCGCGCTTTCCCCATCATCGGAGGCGGATTCTACGTCAGTCCTCCGGCGTGCCCTGCCGACAAAAAATTGTCGGTAGAGGGTGCGGGGAGGTTCGATTCCAAACCTTCTGCATCGGCGCGGCGCCGGATTGCCCGCCGCCACCCCCATCGGCTCTGCGTTAAGGAGCGTGCCCCTGACGGCTGGCGGCGGGGGCAGGGTCGCCATCCGTCGGTTCAGTTCATTTTTTCGAGAAACGTGGGGCCGACCGGAGCCTCGTCATCCGGCTCGGAAAAAGCGTGCTCATGGGCTGACCCAGGCATGAAAAATGCAGATTCCAGGGTCCGGGCTGAAAAGGCCCGGGTCTGAAACGAGGATGGTTGAAGAATGGCAGTCGCCCAAAGCGCACCCGTGATCGGTCTTTTGCCCCGCCTGGCCCGCAACAGCGATGTCTCGCTGGCTGGGGCGGTGGTGGGCATCCTGGTGTTCATGGTCATGCCGCTGCCCACGTTTCTGCTGGACCTGCTGCTGGCTTTCAGCATCACCTTCGCCCTCGTGATCCTGCTGGTGGCCATGCACATTCAGAAGCCCTTAGAGCTTTCTGCGTTTCCCTCTATCCTGCTGCTGACCACTCTGTTTCGGCTGTCACTGAACATCGCCACGACCCGGGTGGTATTGTTGCACGGGCATGAGGGAGCGGCGGCGGCCGGCAATATCATTAAAGCCTTCGGAGGGTTTGTCGTCGGCGGCAACTACGTGGTCGGGCTGATCGTGTTCGTGATCCTGGTGGTGATCAATTTCGCGGTGATCACCAAAGGGGCCGGCCGCATCGCGGAGGTGGCGGCCCGATTCACGCTGGATGCGATGCCTGGCAAGCAAATGAGTATCGACGCCGATCTCAACGCCGGCTACATCACGGAGCAGGAAGCGCGGTCGCGACGCGAAATCATCTCGCGGGAGGCCGAATATTACGGTGCGATGGATGGCGCCAACAAGTTTGTGCGCGGCGACGCCGTGGCCGGAATCATCATCACATTGGTGAACATTCTGGGCGGGTTGGCGATCGGCGTCTTCCAGAAAGGCATGGCATTCGGTCCGGCGGCTCAGGCGTATACCCTGCTCACGGTCGGCGATGGTCTGGTCTCCCAGATTCCGGCGCTGATCATTTCCACGGCGGCCGGCATCATCGTCAGCCGGGCCGGCAACGAATCCAGTCTAGGCAACGAGATCACTTCACAGGTTTTTTTTCATCCGCGGGCGATCAGCATGGTCGCCGTCGTGCTGTTCGGATTCGCTTTGATTCCGGGGCTGCCCACCGTGCCGTTTCTGGCGTTGGCGACGCTGGCCGGAGGACTGGCCTACAGTCTGCGGCAGGCCCGGCGCGCCGGCGAGCACGCCGAGGAGCAGCAGCGCGCCCGCGCGGAGAAGACACCGGCCGCCGAACCCCTGTCGGTCCTGCCCCCGCTGGATGTTCTGGCGATCGAAGTGGGCTACGGCCTGATCCCCCTGGTGGATGCGGATCAGAATGGTGAACTGCTGGAACGGATCAAGGCCATCCGGCGGCAGATGGCCTTTGATTTGGGGATCATCATCCCGCCGGTTCATATCCAGGACAACATGCAGCTGGCGTCCGGGGGGTATACGATTCTGCTGAAGGGCAACGAGATCGCCCGGGGTGAACTCATGCCGAACTACTGCTTGGCCATGAATCCCGGAAACGCCGACGGCCCCATCGACGGAATCGCTACCCAGGAGCCGACCTACGGACTGCCGGCAATCTGGATCCGGGACAGCAGCAAGGAAAACGCGCTTTTAAAGGGCTTTACCGTCGTCGACACCGCCACCGTGATGACCACGCACCTGTCGGAAATCATCCGGCGGCATGCCCATGAGCTGCTCGGCCGGCAGGACGTACAGCGCATGCTGGACTATTTGAAGCAATCCCATCCCAAAGTGGTGGAAGAGCTGGTTCCCAACCTGCTGCCCCTGGGCAGCGTGGTGAAGGTGCTTCAAAACCTATTGCGGGAGCAGGTGCCGATTCGCGACCTTTTGGCCATCTTAGAAGCGCTGGGGGATTGGGCGTCGTTCACCAAAGATCCGGACGCGCTGACCGAGCACGTGCGCCACGCACTGGCGCGCACCTTGACGAAAATGCACCAGGCGCCGGACGGAAGCCTTTCGGTCATTCTGTTGAGCCATGCGGTCGAAAGCGCGTTGGCCGAAGCTCTTCAGAAAGGCGATCACGGCCGGATCCTGGCCCTGGATCCCAAGGCCGCGAACCGAATGATGAGCAGCCTGGCGCGTCAGATCGAGCTCTGCGCCGCCCGCAATCTGCAACCGGTCGTGCTGTGCTCGTCACCGATCCGGCTGGCGCTCAAGAAACTGACCGACCGGTTCATTCCCAACCTGTTCGTGCTGTCCTTTGAAGAAATCTTGAGTACGGTCGAAGTGCGATCCGTCGGAAGCGTGGAGTTGTCGGATGCAGATTAAACGATTCGAAGCGAAAACCATGACGGCGGCCCTCAGAATGGTCAAGGACGAGTTCGGCGTCAATGCCGTCATTCTCTCTGCAAGGAGCCTGGGCCGACCCCGCAGTCTCCTCGGGGTCGGCCGGTCCGCGGCCGTAGAAGTGACCGCCGCCAGCGACTCGGGAGGGCCCGCCTTCCCGGGGATAGGGCCGATCGCCTCCAACCGGCCGGCGATGCCCACCCCGCCGGCGGCAGCGGAGCGAGCGGGACGCCGCGGTCTGTTCCAGTCGCTGAACGCCGGTCTGCGATCGCTGGCGCAGCGGCAAGCTCCGACCGAGCCGGAGCGTGCGTCAGCTCGTCCGGCGCCGGGGCGGGCCCACCTGTATCACCATCTGCTGGCTCAGGAGGTCGAACGGGAGCTGGCCGGCGACCTGATGGAGCAGCTCCAGCAGCTTCCGGGATTGGACCCGATGCTGGATGCCAACGAACTTCAGCCCCATGCGGTCCGGATTCTTCAAGACCTGGGTAGTACGGGCCGGCCGGCCGATACGGAGAAGAACGGTATCCCCCGGGTTCTGGTTTTAGTGGGGCCCGGAGGAGGAGGCAAGACCACAACGGCGATCAAAGTGGCGGTGGATCGATCCAGAGAACCCGAAGGCTGCAAGGTGGCACTCCTCACGCTGGATGATCATCGGATCGGCGCCGTGGAACAGGCGCGGATTTTCGGCTCCATTTTAAACGTCCCGGTGGTCGCCGCCACGTCAGCGGCCATGGTACAGCAGGCGTGGCAGGCGTTCCAGACGATGGACTGGCTGGTCGTGGACACGCCCGGGATCAGCCTCGCAGAGCCGGAGCGGCTGAACGAGCTGCGCCGGATGCTGGAGCCGCTGAAAACCAAAGAGGTGCATTTGGTGCTCAACGGTTGCATCCGCGAAAAAGATCTGATGCGAATGATTGACACCTGGAGGGGATTTCCCGTCCACCGGTTGGCGTTTACACGGCTCGACGAAGCCGGTGTATGCGGACACCTGCTCAATCTGCTGGTGCGGACCGGCCTGCCGCTGTCTTACCTGGGCACGGGCTCCCGGATTCCGGAAGACCTGGCGGTTCAAGGCCTGGCGATGCTGCTCGGCCGGATCTGGCCGGGCCGTGAAAGCGGCATGGACCAACCGGCTTTGGCTTCCGGTCCGGCGCCGGTTGAGCGCCCACTGCCGGACCGCCCGCAGCTGGTCGCCAATGGCAACTCCGAGCTCTATCACCGCAGCGACTGCAAATGGGTTCGGAAAATCAAGCCGGACCACTTGATCCAATTCACTTCGGCCGCGGAGGCCGAATCCCGGCGGTTCATCGCTTGTCGGAATTGCCATCCGAACCGGGAGGATCGACCCGAAGCCGATGCCGCTGCCTGGGGCGGTTTGAGAGCCGCAGGTGGCTGCTAAGCGACCGATGAGGAGGAGACGCGATCCGCATGACATCAAAAGACCCCTCGAATAACGTTATCCCGATGCCGCGACGCGGCCAGTCTCGCGATACGGACGAGCCGTCCCGCCGCCGGAAATCGCATGCGCGCGTCATTGCCATCACCAGCGGCAAGGGAGGGGTGGGGAAAACCAACATCGTGGCCAATCTGGGATTCGCTCTCAGTCGCCTCGGGAAGAAGGTCTTGATCCTGGATGCCGATTTGGGTTTGGGAAACTTGGATGTCTTGCTGGGTGTGGCTCCGAAGTACAACATTTCGCATGTCATCCGAGGAGACAAGACGATCGAGGAGATTCTCGAAGAAGGTCCGGGCAAGATGCGCATCCTGCCGGCGGCCTCCGGGATTCAGGAATTGACCCAACTGGCCCATGAACAGAAGATGCAATTTTTCACGGATCTCGACCGGTTGATCGATGACATGGACATTCTGCTGATCGACACGGCGGCCGGGATTTCTTCGAATGTGATGGATTTCGTCGTGATGGCGCATGAGATCATCGTCGTCGTTTCTCCCGAACCGACGTCCATTACCGACGCCTATGCCCTCATGAAGGTCCTCTCGCTCAAGTACGCTGAAAAATCCTGCCGCCTGCTCGTCAACATGGTGGCAGGCCCCCGCGAAGCGCAGGACGTCTCTCGGCAGCTGGGTCTGGTGATCGACCGGTTTCTGGACATTCACATCGACTACATCGGGTATGTTCCACGGGACGACAAGCTGACCCGGGGAGTCAAGCGGCAGCGGCTGGTGAGCGAGCTCTACCCGGACGCCAAAGCCAGTCATTGCTTCCACGAGCTGGCCCGGCGCATGATCAAGCTGGCGCCGTCCAACCGACCCAAGGGCAACACCAACTTGTTCTGGCACCATCTCGTGCGCACGATCCCCCAATAGGCTGGGGGACGTTTGATAAGGGAGACCAACATGCACATGCAACTGGCAGAACGCCGATCCCGATATCCCCAGAAAAAAAAGCCGGCCTACCGCGACCAACTGGTCAATGAATACCTGCCTTACGTCAAACGTATTGTGCAACGGATTGCCACGCACCTGCCGGCGAGTGTCGATGTCGATGACCTCATGAACGTCGGGGTCATCGGATTGATCCAGGCCGTCGATCGATATGATCCGCGGCGCGACAACAAATTCATGACCTATGCCATTTTTCGTATCAAAGGGGCGGTGCTGAGCGAACTGCGATCGCGGGATTTTCTTTCGCGCTCCAGCCGGCGCAAACTGCGCGAGATGGACCATGCCTGCCAGCGCCTGGAGCAGCGATTGGGCCGAGAACCCGACGATGTCGAAGTCGCCGCCGAACTGGACGTCGATATTGATGAGCTTCATCGCACCAAGCAGATGTCGAGCATTTCCTTCGTTAGCTTCGAAGAACTGGGCGTATCCTCGAAGGACGAGAAGGAAAAGCTGATGAACTATCTGATGAATCACGAAGAAGATGCGCTCGCCCAGACCCGGCTGAAGGAACTCAAGTCGGGGCTGGCGCGCGCCATCGAACAGCTGCCCGAGAAAGAGCGGCTGGTGATATCGTTGTATTACCTCGACGAGCTGACCATGAAGGAGACCGGCGAGGTGTTAAACATCACGGAATCGCGGGTGTCCCAGATTCACTCCCAGGCGATCGTGCGACTGCGCAACAAGCTCCGGAAGGAACGGCTGCTGGACGAAACTGGATAATCATGTTGGGAGAGGGGATGCCGGCGGAAACCAGGAGGGCTGGACATGGAGCCGGTGGTTTTACCCAAGGCGATTGCTCCCGTGACACGCTCCGACCGTGTCAAACGCGCCCGGCCGCGTGAGGATTCGGGCGGACGGTCCGCATTTGAGCGGTATCTGCGACAGAAGAAGGAAAAGGCGGCGGCCGGACCGGCCCAACCGCGTGAAGACCCCGATCGGCCTCCGGACCCGGCAGCTCCGGAGCGCTTGGCGGAGCCCGATGATCAACCGACCCCCAAGCGGGTCGACATCCGGGTCTAGACGATCGATCGGGCGGCAGGAGGAAAATCACGATGATGAATTTTATGGAGGCGCTGCGGTGGGACTTGCTGGGCGTCGGCTTTCAGATGGCGCTCTGCGCCGGAATTTTGTTCGGCTGGGTGCGCCGGCGGATGAAGCGCCGGGCTGCGGCACCGGCCGAGCCGGACAGCGTGAGCCCGGTTTTCGCTCAGGAAGTGTTCTTGCAGACCCTCCGGCAGCAGGCGGAGCAGGCCTTGCGGAACATTCTGGCCGCGGTCGAGGCCGAACGCGACCGGCTGCAACACGCCTTGACCGCGGCCGCGGCATCCTCCCGCTTCGCCGAGCCGAAGACCGGCGGCCCGACCGCTGCGCCGGCCGCCTTCCGGTGGGGGGATTCCGAGGCCGATGGGATCGGCCCGAGTCGGTACGTGGGGCTGGAAGCACTCGCGCAGCAGGGATTGACTGCGCGGCAGATTGCGGACCGCACGAGTCTGCCTGCCGGCGAGATCGAACTGGCACTCAAGCTGCGCGACGGAACTCATCCAATCCCTTCGATTGAGGCCATCCGGCAATAATTGCCGACTCGGGTCGCCGCATGATCCCTCCGCGGACAGCGACGTTTCGACCGGGCTCAGCTCGGGCGGCCCGGCCGTTGGGATCGTCTCGAACGGAGCGCCGGCTGGCCCCAAGAGCGTATGGTATGCCTCTTGCTTATATATCGACCCGCAGAAGCCAAAGACGATCCCCGCCATCAGCCGGGAATCCGGTTGGCGGCCGGACGGAAAGGAAGGCCTATGAGTGGTGAAATTTACATGGCGGCGGCCGCCGCGCTGGCCTACGAGAAGCGTTTGGAAGTGATCGCCAACAATCTGGCCAACGTCAATACGGCCGGCTTCAAACGCGACGATGTCGCGTTTCAGGCCTATCTCTCATCGGCCGAAAGCGTTGCGGCAGCGGTCGATCCACCCTATCCGGCCGGGCAGGCCGGTGAGTCTTTCTGGGTCACGTACGAAAGCCGCACCGATTTTGCACCGGGCCCCCTCCAGCAGACCGGCAACCGCCTGGATCTGGCGCTGAACGGAAAAGGCTTTTTCAGCGTCGAATCGCCGGATGGTCCCGTCTACACGCGCCGTGGCAATTTCACGCTCAGCCCCGAGGGCGTGCTCGTGACCCAGGAAGGTTGGCCGGTTCAGGGAACGAGCGGCGAGATCCGGTTGGATGCGAGCGACGCCGGCCCGTCCGGTCTGGACGTGAGCGTCGGGGAGGACGGCACCGTCCGGCTGAACGGCCGAGACGTCGCCCGGCTTCGAATCGAAGAGGTTACCGGCGCCGGCAGGCTGGTAAAAATCGGGCACGGGTATTTTACACCGGCCGATGCGGCGGTCGCCACCGCTCCGCCGGAAGATGTGCGGGTGGCGCAAGGGTTCCTGGAGATGTCCAATGTCGAGGCCGTGCGCGCGATGACCGAGATGATCGAAATCCTGCGCGGTTATGAATCCTATCAGCGCGTGATCCGCTCCATCGACGAGGCCAACGCCAAGAGTATCAACGAAGTGGGGCGGACCTCTTA
Organism: uncultured Desulfatibacillum sp.; assembly: GCA_964570965.1. GTDB lineage: Bacteria > Desulfobacterota > Desulfobacteria > Desulfobacterales > SpSt-501 > SpSt-501. The sequence continues at coordinate 29,325 of CAZNAX010000009.1, read as the reverse complement.
ATACCATTTCAAATTTGAGATTTGAAATTTCAATTTCGATTTCTCAGGAGGCATTATGATTCGCAGCATGTGGGCAGCCGCATCCGGCATGCAAGCCCAGAGCATGAACATCGATGTGATCGCCAATAATTTGGCGAATGTGACCACGACCGGCTTCAAACGCAGTCGAGCCGAGTTCCAGGACTTGCTGTATGAAACCATGCAGCCGCCCGGCGGTTCCACGTCCGAGAGCACCGAAACCCCCACCGGCATTCAGCTCGGCCACGGCGTGCGGCCGGTGGCGGTGGCAAAGAACTTCACCGAAGGCGAGCTGCAGCTGACCAAGAATGAACTGGACCTCGCCATCGAGGGCAACGGTTTCTTCCAGGTGACGCTTCCGAACGGCTCCACGGCCTATACCCGTGCCGGCGCCTTCAAACTCGACCGCGAAGGGCGCATCGTCACTCCGGACGGTTTTCTACTCGAGCCTGAAATCAGCATTCCCACCGACGCCATCTCCTTATCCGTGGGCATGGACGGAACCGTGAGCGCCCTGCAAGCCGGGGACTCTGCACCGCGCGAATTGGGCACGATCCAGTTGGCGCGCTTCACCAACTCCGCCGGGCTGCAGGCCATCGGCAAAAACCTCTTTCTGCCGACCGAAGCGTCCGGGACGGCCCTGGTCGGAACGGCCGGCGAGGATTCCTTCGGGACCATCGCCCAGGGCTTTCTCGAGATGTCCAACGTGAGCGTGGTGGACGAGATGGTCAACATGATCACGGCCCAACGGGCCTATGAGACCAACAGCAAAGTCGTCACGGCATCCGACGATATGCTGCAGGTCGCCAACAACCTTAAACGGTAGCAGGCGGCGATGACCCAGACGAATTCCAACGGTCGGTTGCTGCGGCGATTAGCGGCGGTCGCGCTCGTATCGATGGTCGTTGCCGTGCTCGGCCACCCGCTTTCCGCCTTAGGGATCACCTGTGTGCGCGTCTATGATCAGGCGGAAGTCCTGGCAGACCAGATCCGGCTCGGCGACATCGCACGCATCGACGGCGGCGATGCCGCTTTCGTGCGCAAACTAGAAGGCGTATTCCTCGGGCGTGCACCGCTTCCGGGCAAAACGCGGACGTTGGACGCCGCCACGCTTATCAGCCGTTTGCGGCAGGGCGGCGTTGACCCGGACCCGCTCGATCTGCAGATCCCGCCCGAGGTGGTTCTGCGCCGCGAGGCGATTACGATCGACCGGGATCGGATCGAGCAGATCGTGCGCGAGTTTCTTCAGCAGCAGGTGGCGGGCAAGCCGAGCGCAGCCATATTGATCAAGGACATTCGTGTGTCTGAAACGGTTCAGCTGCCCAAAGGGCAACTCACCACCCAGGTCAGCGTTCCGAAGAACAGCGAGCTCGCCGGCAGCGTGCCGCTGCAGGTCATCTTCACCGTGGAACCGGATTTCGAGCGGCGGGTATGGGTGACGGCCAGCTTGGAACAGCGGGTGAATGTGGTGGTCGCACGGCGCCCTCTGGGCCGGTTTAAGCCCATTGAAGCGGACGACATCGAATTGAAGGCGCTGGACCTGGCGGGCCTGCCGGCGGACCGCATCGACGACCCCGAGGTGGCCATTGGAAAGCGCACCCGCAGGGCCGTGGATTCAGGGACGGTGTTGCGCCCGGATCTGCTGGAGTTTCCTCCGCTGGTCAAACGCGGTGATCGCGTGCGGATCATTGCGGAGTCCTCCGGTCTGCGAATTTCTGCCTTCGGGCAAGCAAAGCAAAAAGGCGCCCAAGGCGAGATGATCCCGGTGGTGAATCTGGATTCCAACAAGGTGATCCATGCCCGGGTGGTGGATTCTCAAACCGTCCGCATCGAATTCTGAGAACGAAGGGAGCGTTACCCATGCTGCGAACCAAGAACGGCGACGGGAGGATTTTGCTGCTGCTCGGCCTGTTCGCTCTGGCGATCGGGTGCTCGGCCCGGCAAACGGTAACGGTTCCGCACATGCCGCCTCCGCCGGCCGCCGGGGCTCTGGACGCGCAAAACACCGCGCAGGCCGCAGCCTACCGGGAGAATTCGCTCTACGTTGCCGGGACCGGCCTGAACGGGCTCTTTTTGGACACCAAGGCCCGTTGGGCCGGCGATGTAGTGACCGTCAAGATCGAAGAATCCTCCAAGGCGACCAACAAGGCCAACACCAAGACCGAGCGTGACTCGAGCCTCAGCGCCGGGATCGAGACGTTCATGGGCGTGGAGGACTGGTGGCAGGATAAGGTGCTGCGCTGGCTGGGCACCAACGTACCCAAAATCAATCCCTTCGGCTCGGCTTCCGTCAAGGCCGGCATGCAAAGCGAATTTGAGGGCGACGGCTCCACCACCCGCAGCGGCGACCTGACCGCTTACATCACCTGCCGGGTGACGGAAGTCATGCCGAACGGCAACCTGAGAATCGTCGGCACCCGCGAAGTAATGGTCAACCACGAGAATCAGGTGATTATTCTCTCCGGCGTCATCCGACCGCGCGACATCGGCAACGACAACATCATCAAATCGATTTATGTGTCCGACGCCAAAATCGCCTACAGCGGCTCGGGCGTGATCGACGACCGCCAGCGCCCGGGGTGGATGGCCAATTTCCTGAACACCGTCTGGCCGTTTTAACGCAGCGCGAGGTGAATCATCCCATGGCATCCCGACCCCCGTCGACCGTCGCCACTCGATTGGCACTGACCCTGCTGACCGCCGGCCTGATCCTCTTTGGGCTGACGGCGGAGATTCCCGCCGTCCGCATCAAGGACATCGCCACGTTCCGGGGCGTGCGGTCGAATCAGTTGGTCGGCTATGGCCTGGTGGTCGGCCTGAACGGCACCGGCGACAGCGATGACGCCGTTTTCACGCTGCAGTCTATGTCCTCATTGTTGGAACGCATGGGCGTGACCGTCAACCCGGACGACATCAAGGTCAAGAATGTGGCGGCGGTCATGGTGACTGCGGATTTGCCGCCCTTCGCGCGGGTGGGCAGCCGCTTGGATACGCTTGTGAATTCCATCGGCGACGCCAAGAACCTGCAAGGCGGAACCCTGCTGTTTACCCCATTGAAAGGCGCCGACAGCCACGTCTATGCCGTGGCTCAGGGGCCGATCAGCACCGGCGGATTTGAGGCCGGAGGGGCTTCCGGCAGCAGGGTTCAAAAAAACTTTCCCACCGTGGCCCGAGTGGTGCAAGGGGCCTTGGTCGAGCGTGAAATCCCATTCGACCTGAACCAGAAGGACATGCTCACCCTGGCGCTCAACAAAGCCGATTTCACGACGGCCACCCGGGTGGCCCAGGCGATCAATGCCGGCCTGGCGGGATCGATGGCGCGCACCCAGGACTCGGGAACCATCCATGTGGCCGTCCCGCCGAACTATGCCGATAAAATCGTTCACCTGATCGCTGCCATCGAGAACCTGGGAGTGACCCCGGACAGCGTCTCGCGGGTCGTCATCAACGAGCGCACCGGCACGGTCATCATGGGTGAAAACGTGCGCATATCCACGGTGGCCATCGCCCACGGCAACTTGAGCATTCAGGTCCAGGAGAACAAAAACGTTTCCCAGCCGTTGCCCTTCGCTCCAGGCGGTCGAACCACCGTGACCCCGGAAAGCGAAGTCTTGGTCCAGGAAGGTCGCAAGCCGCTCTATTTGATGGAATCCGGCGTGAGCATCGGCGATGTGGTCCGAGCGTTGAATGCGCTGGGTGTGACGCCGCGCGACCTGATATCCATCCTGCAGGCGTTGAAGGCGGCCGGTGCCTTGCAGGCCGACCTGGAAATCATCTGATGCCGGGGCCCATCCATCCGGATACGGTCCTGCGCCCCTCATCCCACCCATCCATCGCCGGCCGATCTCGAGCCACCGCGGACCGGGGGCGTGCGAACGGCGGTGACGCCGGCACGGAATTGAAGGCCGTCTGCGAGGACATGGAGGCGCTCTTTATCCATCACATGCTCAGCGAGATGCGCAAAACGGTCGCAAAGTCGGGTGTCATTGACGGCGGGCGTTCCGAAGAGATCTACACATCGCTGATGGATGCCGAACTGGCCAAGGAAATGGCCCGTTCCGGCGGACTGGGACTTTCCACGATCCTTCAGGAGCAACTGGAGGGACTCCGCAGCCCGCTGCGCCGGGCCGTTCCAAAACGCTAATTCGCGGACAGCGGGTTCAACGGCGCCAATCGCATTAAAGACTTCAGCGGTTAACGCCGATAACGATGGCATGTATGCAGGCTCGCAAAATGAAGGCAGAAAGAAAAAGGTCATGGTCGGGTTCTTGAATGAACTGCTGGGAATCTTGCGGGTGGAAACGGAACTCTACCGCCGGCTGCTGGAGATCATGAGGCGGGAGCGCCCGGCCTTGCTGCGCTCGTGCCGAACGGAGATCGAGGCCGTCAGCGCGGAGAAGCGCGATCTGATCGAGCGGCTCCAAGCGGCCGGACGCCGACGGGCGGAAGTGATAGACCACCTGTCGCGGCATTGGGGCCGGTCGCCTGCCGACGTGACGTTGAGCTGGATTACGCGAACCTCGCCCGAACCCCTCGGGGCGGAATTCCATCACGCTCGCAGCGAGCTTCTGGGGTTGATGGCGCGGATCCAGGAAGAAAATCACCGCAGCGAGGTACTTTGCCGGCAGGTCGGCGAACTGCTGAGGACCGCATACGGGGTGCTGAAGGGGTTGGCTGCCAACGGGTCCATCTATCATCGGGGCGGGCGCCTGGAACGCGCACGGCTCAACGGAAAATTGGTCTGTGATGAAATCTGAGGTGCGTCGCAGGGCCATCCGACCGACTTTTTTCTAGCGAGGAAGCGAAATGAGAACGTGCCATCCGCCGCAGCTGCCGGCTAAAATTCGTTGCATCTTAGAGCGCCTGGACGACATTCCGGTGGGTGACTTCGACGCCTGGGGCGCACTGGCCGAGGAGCTCAAACTGCTGTGGCATAACCCCCCGGAGGCTCCGCCGGAGGCAAGGTCTTTGCTGCAGGGGGTGGTCGAGGGGTTAGAGCGGCTGGGAGTCGGAGAACCAGCTGACCGGCTATCGGCGGTGGAGGCCGTGGCCGCCGGCTTGCAAACGCTGGAGGCCGCGCTGCTCGGTCCCGCCCCGCAGGGTGGGTCCCTATCGGCTGTTGCCGGGCAGAATGCCGCCTTCAAACCGGCCGGTGCCTCGCGGCGCGCCAGCGGGGCACAGCGCCCGGAGAGCATCGATGATGCAGCGGCCTTTCTGGTGCAGCTGGAAGCGGAGGATCACGACGAGTGGGATTGCCTCGCATCGGCGTTGGAGCAACTCCCGCATCCGGCCGGCGGTCGGGAGCGATTGGAGGAAGCCGCCGGACTCTGCCGCCAGATGGCCCATGGCGCCGCTCACGAGCCGGCGGGGTGCATCACCCGCATCGGGGACTTGCTGGATGAGGTCGTGAACGGCCGCGACCGTCTCGGATCGTCGGCGCATGCCAGCGCAGCGGAACCTCTGATCGAGAAAGCGCCGGCGCCTCTTCCGACGGCTTGTCTGGATTATATGCCGGAGAATGCGGATTCGGACCTCCTGGCTGAGTTCATCACCGAGAGCACCGATTTGATCCAGAACGCCGAGGAGGCCCTGCTGTCCCTGGAGCACGATCCCGAGGACACGGAAGCCGTAGGCAAGGTCTTCCGAGCCTTCCACACCGTCAAGGGCACGGCCGGGTTTCTCGAGCTGACGCTGATTGCCGAGTTGGGGCATCATGCCGAGACTCTCCTCAGCCGGGTCCGCGAGGGCGAGGTGCGCTACAGCGGGGGGTATGCCGATCTATCGTTGCAGGCGTTGGACACGATCAAGCATTTGGTAGGGGCCGTTCAGAAGGCCTTGGAAGGGGAGCCCCTGCGGAAACCGGAGGGGTATGATGTCTTGCTGGAGACCTTGCGGAATCCAGAGGCGGCTGGAATTTCCGAAGAACCGTCGGATGCCTGCGCGCCTCGCATCGGCGACCTCCTCGTCGCGCAAGGCAAGCTCGAGCGCGAGCAGGTCGAAAAGGCGCTGAGCGATCATCCCGAGGTAAAGGCCGGCATGGCGCTGGTCAGATCCCAGGCGGCCAGCGTGGCCGACGTCAGTCAGGCGCTGCGCGCCCAGAAGCAGATGCGCTGCGGGCCCGGGCCGGCGGTGGAATCGTCGGTGCGGGTGAGCACCCAGCGGTTGGACCGGCTGATCGACTTGGTGGGCGAACTCGTGATCGCCTATTCCATGGTGTCGCAGGACGCCTCCGTGGTGAACAGCCAGAATCACGGACTGGCCAAGAAGGTCGCCCACGCGAGCAAGATCGTTCGCGAACTGCAGGACATCAGCATGTCGATGCGCATGGTGCCCTTGAAGGCCACCTTCAACAAGATGGCCCGTCTCGCCCGCGATGTGGCCCGCAAGCTCGGAAAAAACGTCAATTTCCTGACCGAGGGGGAAGATACCGAGATCGATCGCAACTTGGTGGACATCATCAACGATCCGCTGGTGCACATGGTGCGCAACGCCGTGGACCACGGCATCGAAACTCCCGACGTGCGACGGTCGAACGGTAAGCCCGAGCAGGGCACGGTCCAAATTTCGGCCTGCCACTCAGCCGGGAGTGTCGTGGTGGAGATCAGCGACGACGGCAAAGGCTTGGACCGCGATGTCCTTCTCGCCAAGGCGCGGGAGCGCAGTCTGATCGGTGACACGGGCGATTTCAGCGATCGGGAGGTCTTCAACCTGATTTTCGAACCGGGCTTTTCTACGGCCCACGTCGTCACCGACGTCTCCGGCCGCGGGGTGGGCATGGACGTGGTGAAGAAGAACATCGAGCTCCTGCACGGCACGGTGGAAATCAAATCCGAAAAAGGCGCCGGCAGCGTCTTCAGGATGAGCCTGCCGCTGACCCTCGCGATCATCGATGGGATGGTGATCCGGGTCGGACGGGAAACCTATGTGATTCCGACCGTGTCGATCATCCGCTCGGTAAAACCGGCGGCCGGGGAGATCGCTACGGTGTTTCAGCAGGGCGAAATGCTGGGGCTCCAAGGTCAACTGATCCCGCTTTACCGCATGTCTCAAATCTTTGGGATTCAAGATGCTCAAGAGGATTTGCAGAAAGCCATTGTGGTAGTGGTCGAGGACGAGGACCGGCGCGCCGGTCTGGTCATCGATGAACTGGTCAGTCGGCAGCAGGTGGTCATCAAGAGCCTGGGCGAGGCGTTGAAAAACATCCCCGGCATCTCCGGCGGAGCCATCATGCCGGACGGGCGCGTCGGCCTGATTCTGGATGTCGGCGGACTCTTGCGGTTTGCGACACCCGACCGCCGGGACGCCTACCGTGAGGAAGCCGGGGTCCGGCCGCCGGCCCTGGCTGCCTGATGCCGGTCCGGCGGGAGCCGCCATGGAATACGATACGAACGATTTCAAGCCCCAGCAGGTGCAAAAAATCAGCGAGCTGGTCTATCGGGCGGCCGGCATCAATTTGAACCAAAACAAGGAGGCGCTGGTTCGGGCGCGCCTCATGAAGCGGCTGCGAACCCTCGGAATCCGTCGTGTGGCGGATTATCTCGATCTGATCGAAAACGATCGGGGGGGTGAAGAAATCGGGTGTCTGATTGATGTGATGACCACCAACAAGACCAGCTTTTTTCGCGAGATGGAGCACTTCAGTTTCCTGCGCGACACGGTGCTGCCGCAGCTGACGGCGGCGCGGCTCCGGTTTTGGAGCGCGGCCTGCTCCTCCGGCGAGGAGCCTTACACGCTGGCCATCGTCCTGCGCGAACACCTGCCGGGAATGGAGGGGCGGGATGTTCGCATTCTGGCGACGGACATCTCCCGCTGCGTGCTGGATAAGGCGCGCCAGGCGGTTTATCCGCAGACGGTCGTCCAGGAGACACCGCTGGCTCAATATCGAAAGTACTTTATCCGTTTGCAGCATGGCCGCAGCGGGTCGGTTCGAGTCGCTCCGGAGGCCCAGCGGATGGTGCACCTGGCCTATCTCAATTTGATGGAACCCTGGCCGATGAGAGGCGGGTTTCAGGTGATCTTCTGCCGGAACGTGATGATTTACTTCGACCGTCCCACTCAGCAGACACTGATTCAACGTTTTTGGGACGTCTTGGATGACGGCGGGTATTTGTTCGTCGGGCATTCGGAGGGTCTGTCCGCGATCAAGCATCGCTTTCGCTACGTGCGGCCGGCGGTATACCGCAAATAACGGCTGCCGCTTACTGGAGACGATCGGTTCATGAACATCACCGTATCGGTCGGTGATATGAAAACCGGACGCAACGGCGACATTCTGGTGACCCACGCCCTGGGCAGTTGCCTGGGGTTAATGGTGTTCGACCCCTTGTCAAAGGTCGGCGGGCTCCTGCACGCCATGCTGCCGCTGTCCAGCATCAACCCGGAGAAGGCCAGGGGCAACCCGGCCATGTTCGTCGACACCGGGGTGCCGCTGCTTTTTAAGTCACTTTACGAAATGGGAGCCGTCAAGGAACGGCTGATCGTCAAAGCCGCCGGCTGCGGCAATCCGATGGGTAAGAACGAGATTTTCAAAATCGGCGAGCGCAACTACACGGTGCTGAAAAAGCTCCTTTGGAAGAACAACATTTTATTGAAAGCCGAGAATGTCGGCGGGACGGCCAGCCGGACGATTCACTTCGAGGTGCAAACCGGAGGGGTGCTGCTCAGTTGCAACGGTGCCAGAGGCCCTTTGTGAGATCCCATATGCGAATCGAGCAGATCAGCAGGATGATTAAAGCGTTTCCCGCGATGCCCGGTGCGGCCCTCCAGCTGCTGACCCTGGCGAACGCCCCGGGCACCACCGTTCAGCAGATCGAAGCGGTTCTGCGCCAGGAACCAGGGCTTACGGCCAACCTGCTGAAACTGGCGAACTCGGCCTATTTCGGTATTCCATCGCAAGTCGGCTCGGTGCGCCAGGCAGTGCTGCTGCTCGGCCTGAAGCGCATGGTCCAAATGGTCGTCGCGGCGTGCGCCAGCGCCATCATGGACCGCGGGGTGCCGGGCTACGATCTGCCGGCCGGTGAGCTTTGGCGACATTCGCTGGCGGTGTCCGTGGCAGCCAGGGGGCTGGCCGGTGAACTCAAGATTCAGGCCGCCGATGAAATCTTCACGGCCGGTTTGTTGCACGATGTCGGCAAGCTCGTTCTGGGACAGTTCGTTCAGGAGGATCATGCGCAGATCGACTCTGCGCTGGCCCAAGGCATGAGCTTCGAGGCCGCCGAGGCGGCAGTTCTGGGAATCGACCATGCGGCGATCGGGGCGCAGGTGCTGGCCCAATGGTCCTTGCCGGAAAAGATCGTGCACGCGGTGCGGTGGCATCACGCGCCGGAAAGTTACAGCCGCATCGACACCATGCTCGACGTGGTGCACGTGGCCAACATGCTCTGCTTGATGATCGGAATCGGAGTAGGGCGCGAGGGGCTGCTGCATGAGCCGTCCCCCCTCGTGACCCGGCGCCTGGGACTAAAACCGGCTCATCTGGAGAAAGTCGCCAGTCAAACCTTGCAGTGGGTCAGTGACCTGTCGCAGGCGCTGACCGTGGCCTAACCGGAGCGGCTGCCGGATGGATGTCGCGGCGGCGAGGCGTTGATCAAGACCAGAAAGAGAACAGGTGCTCCATGGCAGTCAACCTACTCATCGTCGACGACAGCGGGGTGATGCGGTCGATGATCAAAAAAAGCGTGCAGATGAGCGGTCTGCAAATCGGGGAAATTCATCAAGCGGCCAATGGCCGAGAGGGTCTGAATGCGCTCGATCAGCACTGGATTGACCTCGTTATCACCGACATCAACATGCCGGTGATGACGGGCGAGGAGATGATCGGACAAATGCACGATCGACCCGATTTGAAAAGCATCCCGACCATCGTCGTCTCAACCGAGGGCAGCCAGACCCGCATCGAGCGGCTGAAGCGCAAAGGGCTGCGGTTCATTCATAAGCCGTTTTCCCCGGAGATGCTGCGCGACACGGTTAAGGATGTTCTGGGCAGTGAGGTGTTTTATGAACCCAGCGCTTAGCCGCAAACTCGTTGAAGTGACGGCCGATACGTTGGAAAAAATGGCTTTCATCTTTACGTTTCCAGCAGAGGATGTCGCGGCGATGGAGGGGCAGACCCAGGAGGTCGTCCGAGTCGACTTCAGCGGCCCCTTTGGGGGCGGCATGGAACTGAGCCTGCCGTCATCGGCATTGGCCGAGCTGGCCGTGAATATGCTGGGCACCGAGGACGGCGAGGAATTATCGGCGGAGCAGCAGCGCGATGCCCTGAAAGAGCTGATCAACGTCGTTTGCGGAAACGTGTTGCCGGTGGTCGCCGGGCATGTCGCGGAATTCAACTTGCGCCCCCCCTATATGGTGTCCGGCGAGAGTCCGATCTGGGACGACCCGGCAGCGGTCGGCTATCTCGTGCTGGAAAGCGGAGCGTGCCGGGTGCGTATGCGAATCGACCGCTCGCTGGCGCAGGAGCTGCCGGGTTTGGACGCGGCAGACGGACCCCCATAGAACCAAAGGACGAGCCATGATCAAGGTACTCGTGGTGGATGATTCCGCGGTCGTCCGCAAGGTGATTTGCGATGAGCTTTCACGGTACAACGATATTCAGGTCGTCGGAACCGCGGTGGATCCTTACTTCGCGCGCGACAAAATCGTGGAATTACATCCGGACGTGTTGACGCTCGATCTTGAAATGCCGCGCATGGACGGGCTCTCCTTTCTATCGAAGCTGATGAAGTATCACCCGATGCCGGTCGTGGTGCTGAGTTCGCTGACGCCGAAAAACAGTGAACTCGGCATCAAGGCGCTGGACCTCGGTGCGGTGGAAGTGCTTTGCAAGCCGGGCGCTTCTTATTCGACTAAGGACATCGCCCAGCCGCTGGTCCACGCCATCCGTGCGGCGGCGGCGGCCAGGATAGCAGTGGCTCCGGCCAAGCGGCCCGGTCCGACGGAGCGACCGCCTTTCGAAAACCTGCTGGTGCAGACGACCCACAAAATTATCGCCATCGGGGCTTCAACGGGCGGCACCAAAGCCATCGAAGCGGTACTGACCCGCATGCCGCCGACGGCGCCCGGAATCGTCATCGTCCAGCACATGCCGGAACATTTTACGACCTCCTTTGCCAGTCGGCTGAACGAGATCAGCCCGCTGCACGTCCGCGAGGCTCGGGACAACGACCATGTGATTCCCGGTGTGGCGCTCATTGCTCCCGGCAACCATCACATGCTGCTGGCGCGCAGCGGCGGGACTTACCTGGTGAAGATCAAGGATGGCCCTCGCGTCCACTACCAACGGCCCAGCGTGGATGTGCTGTTTCATTCCGTCGCCCAGACGGCCGGCCGCAACGCCGTGGGAGCCATTCTTACCGGCATGGGGGCCGACGGCGCCAGGGGACTCCTTGCGATGCGCAGCAGTGGCGCCTATACCCTGGCGCAGAACGAGGCCAGCTGCGTGGTTTTCGGCATGCCCAAGGAGGCCATCAAGCTGGGGGCCGCCGACGAGGTGGTGGCCCTGGAGGACATGACCCATTCCATTTTACTGGCTCTGCAGGCGCAACCCAAAGCCCGCCGGGCCGCTGCGGGAGGCTGACCATGACGCACCTGTTCGGGGTATTGAGCACCGGAGCCAGCGCGCTGCTGATGCAGCAGCGCGCCATCAACGTCACCGGGAACAATATCGCCAACGTGAACACGCCGGGATACTCGCGCCAAAAGTTGAACCTGGAGACCGCTACCCCGGTGCAGAGCAGCCTCGGGCTGATGTCGTTCGGCGTGACGTCCACCGGCATCGAGCGCGTCTACGACCGGTTCATCGGAGTCCAGCTGACCACCGAGAACGCCAATCTCGGCCGCTGGGAGGCTCAACGCAGCATGCTCGACCGCGTGGAGGTCGTCTTCGACGAAAGCGGCGGCTACGGTTTGAATCAGGCGCTGAGCGACTTTTGGAGCGCCTGGCAGAATCTCAGCCTCAACCCGGAGGGAGGCACCGAACGCGCCATGCTGGCGTCGACCAGCCAGGGGCTGGCCGACACCCTCCGCGGTCAATACGCCGATCTGGAGCAGATCCGGGAGGACATCGACCGCGCGGTGGAAAACGGCGTTGAAACGGTCAACCGCCTGGTCGCGCAGATTGCCGATCTCAATCGCAAAATCGCCAGCACCGAAGTCAGCGGCACGAACGCCAATGACTACCGTGACCGCCGCGACCTGGTGCTGAAACAGCTGGCGGAGGTCATCGACGTCAGGAGCTACGAGAATGCCGACGGCCAAGTGGTGGTTTCGGTGGCCGGCGGCCGGCCGCTCGTGGAAAGCGGCAACACCTGGAAGCTTCAAACGATGACGAATGCCGACGGCCGCACGGACGTTCTGTGGCCGGATCTCAACGGAGCTGCGGTGGTCGTCACCGGCGAGATCAGCGGGGGAAACATCGGCGGATGGTTGCAGACCCGGGATGTTCAAATCGCTGGCTATCAGGACCAGTTGGACGCGCTGGCCCAAGGGCTGAGAGATCAGATCAACTCGATTCATGCCGCGGGGTATGGACTGGACGGAACCACGGGCACCGCTCTCCTCATCGGAACGGGGGCGGCTGACCTCCAGGTGAATTCCGCCGTTCTCGGCGATTTTGACCTCATTGCGGCATCCGCGACGGCCGCAGGCGTCCCCGGCAATGCGGACAATGCCCTCGCTATTTATGACCTTCGCACGGCGCTGACGATGAGCGGCGGCACGGCTACGTTTGACAGTGCGGCCAACACCCTGGTCAGCCAGGTCGGCTATGACGTGCAAACAGCGGCAGCCAATGCCGGCCACCAAGCAGACATGATGACGTATTTGGAAAACTACCGCGAGTCGGTATCCGGGGTTTCGCTGGACGAGGAAATGGTCAATCTGGTGAAGTTCGAAGCCGCCTACAACGCCGCCGCCAAAATGATCAGCATGGCGGACGATATGCTGAATCAACTGATGAGCATGATAAGATAAAGCATTTCATGCGGCGTTGCGGTTGAAGAAACGCTTAATCCTGATTTTTCCGGAGAAAGAAAATGCGGATCACCCAAAATATGATGTCCAACATCTTCGTAAGCAATCTGCGTCGGCAGACGGAAGGCATGCTGCAGCGCCAGGAGCAGATCGCTTCACAAAAGCGCATCAACCGGCCCTCGGACGACCCCGCCGGCATGGGCCGGGTGCTGGCAGGTCGTTCGGCTCTGGCTGCGATCGACCAGTACACGGACAACATCAAGCAGGGCAAGAGTCGGCTGGAGGCCTCGGAAGAGATTCTCAAGTTTGTGGATGAGCTGATCCAGCAGGCACGGAGCATTGCCGAGGAGAAGCGCAGCGCCGGCGCCACCGCCGACGAGCGTGCGCTCGCCGCCACGCAGGTGAAGGAGATATACGACCAGGTGCTGCAGCTGGCCAACTCCAAATTCAACGGCCGTTACCTGTATTCCGGCGACCAAACCGACACGGCTCCATTCTCGCGGGACGCTGCCTACGCGGCCACCTATAACGGCGATGCCGGAGGATTCAAGATCTCGATCGCCGACCATGTGGTGGTCACGATCGATGCCGACGGCCGGAACTACTTCCAGGATGCGGCCAACGGCGGCGTCAACATCTTCGACGAGCTGAGAAACCTGGCCGACGGGCTTGAAAATCCCGATTTGACGGTCGGTTCGACCCAAATTGGTGCCACCGTGGATCCGCTGCAAGGGGCCCACGTCCAAATCATGAACAAACGCTCCGAGGCCGGACCCAAGCTCTACCGTCTGCAAGCCACCGAGGAACATTGGTCCAAGGTCCAGACCACGGTTCAGAATGCCATCGGGCGTGAGGAGGATATCGACGTCGCCCAGGCGATCATCGAGTTGAAGAACCTCGAAACCGCCTATGAATCCACGCTGGCCGCGGCATCGCGGATCATTCAGCCCAGCTTGGTCAACTTCCTGAAATAGGCCGGCCCGACCGTCGGGCGGCGGGGAGCACGTCATGCGCTCTGGGCCGTCGACCGGCCGCCGATAGGCAAGGGCTCCAAGGAGGTTCAACATGACGCTCAAGATTTTCCGGTTGAGCCTGATGGTGTACGTCGTTTGCGCTGCGTTGGCGCCGGCCTATGCCCTGGACGGGCAGAGCCTTGCACGCCTTAAAAAAGCCGGAGTCGAGGATGCGACCATCGAAATGCTGGTCCGGGAGCAGACCTTGGAAACCGCGGCCTTCACAGTCGAGGATATCATTGCCATGAAGACCGCCGGTATCGGCGAGCCCACGCTGCAGGCTCTGATCCGCGAAGGCTCCTTTCTGAAAGATCGCGAAGCGGTGGTGTACGGCCGGGAGCTGCGCTCCATCCGGCTGGCAACGATTGACGACCTTATCCGGATCAAGCAGGCCGGTGTCAGCGACGAGGTGCTGCAGGCTATTGTGGCGGTTAGCCGACGCAGCGCGGACGCCGAACGGGAACAGGCGCTGCAGCGGCTGCAGGAAATGGGCATTTGGGTGGAGGCTCCCCGGTGAACCCCGAGCCGGCGGTCGTGCAGTCCGAGCCGTGCGATGCAACGCAGCGCTGGGAGAGTCGATCTTCCCAGTCCCAGAAGATGCGCTCGATCGGCCAACTGGCGGCAGGAATCGCCCATGAGATCAACACGCCCACTCAGTATGTGGGCGACAATATCCGGTTTTTGAAAGACGCCTTCGAGGACATTGCGAGTCTGTTGCGTTCCGGAGCGGATTTGCTGGAAGCCGTTCGTGCCGGCGCTGTGACGACTGCGATGGCCCGCCGTCTGGCGGCGGACTACGAACGGGCGGATCTCCCCTACTTGATGGCTGAAATTCCGGGAGCTATCCAACATGCCCTGGATGGCGTCGACCGGATATCCCGGATCGTGCGGGCCATCAAGGAGTTTGCACATCCCGGCCCGGCGGAGAAGTCGACCGCCGATCTGAACACCATCATCGAAACCACCCTGACGGTCGCTCGGAACGAATGGAAATACGTGGCCGATCTGGTCACCGATTTTGACCCGGACCTGCCGCCGATCCCCTGCCACCCGGCCGAGATCAACCAAGTGATCCTGAACATGGTCATCAACGCGGCGCATGCCATCGAGGACGCCAATCAACCTGCACGCAGGGTCAAGGGCGTCATTTCCATCCGGACGCGGCGCCGGGGCGGCTGGGCCGAGGTTCAGATCGCAGACAACGGCGTCGGGATCCCTGCACAAATCCGGCCGCACATTTTCGATCCATTTTTCACCACCAAGGCCATGGGGCGGGGATCCGGGCAGGGACTGGCCATTTGCTATCCGGTGGTCGTGGAAAAACACGGAGGCACGATCACCTTTGAATCCGAAGCGGGCCACGGCACCACTTTCACCCTGCGGCTGCCGCTGACGGAGGAGGTCATGCAACCGTGACTCACCTGGAGCGGTGTGCGGTATTGTTCGTGGACGACGATCCCCGGGTGCTGCAAGGCCTGCGACGGATGCTGCACGCAGAGCGCCACCATTGGAACCTGCAATTTGCCGCCAGCGGTCGGGAGGCGATCACCTGCCTCGGCCGCGATGCCTTCGACGCGGTCGTGACCGACCTGCGCATACCGGGCATGGATGGCGTCGAACTTCTGAACTTCGCCATGGAACACCACCCGACGGTGGCGCGGATTGTGCTTTCGGGCGAGATTGATCCGGCCGCCGGGTTTAAAACCGTGCGTTGCGCCCACCAGTTCATCGCCAAGCCATGCGAAGCCAAGACATTTAAAACCGCTTTAAACCGAGCGTTCGCGTTGCGCCGCCTGATCGGCAGCAGCCGGTTGAAAGCGCTTCTGTCTCGGCTGCAGGCTCTGCCCAGCCAGCCGGCCCTCTATACCCAGGTCATGGCCGAAATCCAGTCGCCGAATTCCTCGTTCCGGAGGGTGGGCGAGTTGATCGCTCGGGACGTGGGCATGACGGCCAAGATCCTGCAGTTGGTCAACTCCGCATTCTTCGGTCTGCCCCGTCGCATC
The DNA here is from genome assembly GCA_964570965.1 of uncultured Desulfatibacillum sp. GTDB lineage: Bacteria > Desulfobacterota > Desulfobacteria > Desulfobacterales > SpSt-501 > SpSt-501. Next base: position 13,322 of record CAZNAX010000009.1, on the reverse strand, counting down.
GCTAGCCCTCAGGAGGCGGTGTCGCTGCTTGGCTACGACACGGTCAAGGGGTTGGTGCTTGGCGTCAAGATCTTTTCCCAGTTCGATTCAAAGCGAATGAAACCCTTCGGGCTGGATACACTTTGGCAGCACAGCCTGGCTGCGAGCCAGTGCGCCCGGGCGATCAGCGCCGCCGAGAAGCTATCCCGTCAGGCGCAGGCCGAAGCATTCACCGCTGGCATTCTCCACGATGTGGGCAAATTAATCTTGGCACAGAACTTTCCTGATTCTTATGCTGATATCGTGCAGCGGTCGCTGATGCGGGATCGGCCGCTGACGGAGCTGGAAGCCGAATGCTTCGGCGCTTCGCATGCCGAACTGGGAGCCTACCTCATGGGATTGTGGGGGCTGGACGAAGACGTTATCGATTCCATTGCCTGCCACCACTGCCCGCTGCAGACGAACCCCATCCGGCCGGTGCCGATCGTGGTCTATGCCGCCAATGCTCTGGATCACCAGCTTTCAGCGGGTCCGATGGAGGCGACCGCCGCACCCGTCGAAACAGCGGTTCTCAGGCATCTGAATATCGCCGACCGGTTCGCCGAGTGGGAGCTAAACTGCCGCCGACTTCGACAGGAGGCAGACGGACGTGCAACCTAAGGTGCTCTTTGTCGACGACGACCCCAAGGTTCTGGCCGGCATCCGGCGGCAGCTGCACAGGAAAATGCCGATCGAGACCGCTGAAAGCGGCAGCGCGGGAATTGACGCCATCGGGACCCAGGGCCCGTTTGCGGTTGTCGTAACGGACTATTGCATGCCCGGAATGAACGGTATCGAATTTTTGACCCGTGTCCGGCAGGCTTCGCCGGAGACGGTTCGTATGCTGCTTACCGGAAGCGCCGATCTGCATACGGCCATCCAGGCCGTTAATCAGGGCAACATCTTCCGTTTTCTCACCAAGCCCTGCTCTTCCGAGCAGTTGGTGGAAGCGATAGACTCCGGCATCAAACAGTACCGTCGCACTCATCGCGAACACAAATTCAACCAGCGCACCCGCCGGTCGCTGAACCAAGCCATGGAAGTTCAGCAAAACTTAATGCCGCGTTCCGGCCCCGTCATAGATGGGATCGACATCTGCGGCCGCAGCATTTACTGCGATCATACCGGCGGAGACTATTACGACTATTTTGAAAAGAAATCCAGGGAGGGCTCCAAACTCTGCGTGGTCGTGGGAGATGTCTCCGACCATGGATTGCCGTCGGCACTGCTGATGACGACAGCGAGAGCCTTTTTAAGGGAGGCCGCCAGTCGACCCGGAAGCGTTTCGAATGTCGTGGCTCGTGTCAACCGCCAGCTTACCCGCGACGTACAGGCGACCGGGCGTTTCATGACGCTTTTTTTCGCCGAAATCGATCTGCCGAACCGCAGCATCCGCTGGATTCGCGCCGGACATGAACCGGCTATGGTGTACGAACCTCGTTTCGGGGAGTTCGCCGAGTTGAGAGGTCAAGGAGGCCTACCGTTGGGTGTGATAGAAGACGCCGCTTATGAAGAATACCACCGGGAGCTGACTCCCGGCCAGATTATCGCCATCGGCACGGATGGCATTTGGGAGGCATGCAACGCTCAGGGCGGCATGTTTGGCAAGCGTCTGTTGCAGAATGTCGTGCGTGCGCATGCTGAACGTCCAGCGGCCGAGGTCGTGCAACGGGTGCTCGAATCCCTTCAACAGTTTCTGTTTCCGCTGGACCTACAGGATGACGCCACCCTGGTGGTCATAAAAATCGAGGGCTGAAAAGCGGTGCCCACCATCGACTGCCACCGCTGTGCGCACTATTTCGTCACCTGGGATGCCTGTTTTCCTCATGGCTGCCGGCGCATGGGATTCAAGAGCCGGGTGCTTCCCGCCGAGGAAGTCCGGCGGACCATGTCGGGTCATGAGTGTCTGCTGTTTCGAGCCAACGCCCGCGGCGACGGCCACGCTCGCAAATTTGCCCCCTCATCTGCTTCCGAGGTTCCACCCTCCAGTTGATCCAGTAGAGATGCCGCCTGATCGGGGCCAAAGAAAAACCCTGTTAGGGGGGGTGGCCTAACAGGGTTAGTCGGAGGTTGGAATGAAGGAAAGGAGGAAACTTCATTCCGTTTGATAATTTAATAAGCAATATAGGTGCCAATATTTGTGCTTGCATCGATGGATTGGGATCGTAACCGCACCTTTCATAAAAACTTGTTTTATTAAAGTAAGTTAGACCCGATTCAAGGCCCACTCAAAAGACAAGGCGGAAGCAGGCGGGATATCAGGGCTGTCTAGTGATCGGAAAATTCCGTCAAATTTCCGACAATTTATATCTCGGCACATGCTTTGGAAAGAAGCGGGTGCGGCCGAATAAGGATTTGGTTGAAACACGCTAATCGGTGGGCGGCAAAATTTGCCTATCCCTCCAGAGATAGAGTCGCCGGCTCGGGCTAACGACAACCCGCATTCCCTGGATATATTAGGTGTCGAAATAAATTGAAATATCAGCACGAAATTTGCATTGACTCACATTCCGGATGGATGCGTTAAGACAGTCGAGGTTTTGCAAACTGCGACCGGCCGAAGAAAGGAAACGCATGGGATGAAGATCATTGGAAACGGAGAGTTGCCAGGGCGGGTACAAACTGAAAAGTCGGCCTTAGCCGTACCGGCTGCCGTCAACGGGTTCGGCAATATTCTAAAGCAGGCCGTCGATCAGGCGGCCGCCGCTTGCCCGACAGCAGCACCGGCCGCCGCCATCAGCGTCGAATCCGTAGCGCCGAGGGCGGACCATTCGGTTGCCGGCCGTCTGGAAGGGTTCCTTGATCTCCTTGAAGGCTACTGTCAGAAGCTGTCCAACCCCCGGGTCAGCCTGAAGGGGCTGGAGTCCAGCGTCAAGCAACTGGAAGAGGGGCGGAATACGCTTTCCCGGGGGCTCGGCTCGCTGACGGAAAGCGATGAACTTAAGGAGATCCTGAACCAAACCCTGGTCACGGCAGAAATCGAGATTATCCGGTTCCGCCGTGGGGATTACCTGTCGGCGTGATGGCCGCACGGGAAACGGCTGCTCCCGCGCCCTTGGGAAAGGTCCGGGCGCATATCCTTCGAATGGCCGGGTTGTCCACCACCGCGATCAAGGTGCTGCGAACCTGCAACGAACCCAACGCGTGCGCCAACGATCTAAACCGGGTCATTTCTCTGGATCCGGTGCTGACGGGCCGGGTCCTGCAGTTGATCAATTCTGCGTATTACTCCCTGCCGAGCAAGGTTAATTCACTGACCCGGGCGATCATCCTGCTCGGCATCAACACGGTCAAGAACCTCGTGCTGAGTTTCGCCGTTTTCCAGAGCTTCTCTCACCGCGATTCGTTTCGAGCGTTCACCGCCGATCAATTCTGGACTCATTCCCTGTGCACCGCGGCGGCGGCCAAACTTTTGGCCGGCGGCCGCGAAGTACCCTTAGCGGAGCGCGAGGAATATTTTGTAGCCGGGTTGATGCATGATATCGGCAAGATACCTCTGAACCATCTTTTTCCCGAAGCATACCGTGCAGCGGTCGCCGGCTCTCAGGAATCGGGACGGGGCATGCGCTGCGAAGAGAACTTGCAGATCGGGGTCGATCATTGCCGGGTCGGCCACATGATCGCCCGGAAATGGCAGTTGAGCCCGGCGTTGACTGCAGCCTTGACCGACCATCACACCGCCAGCGAGGTCTCAACCGATGGATTCAGCTTGGTCGAAGCCGTAGCTCTGGCGGATGCGCTGGCGCACCACATGGGGGCGGGAACTCCCGGGGGCCACAGCCGCCTGGATGCAGACGGGCGTGGCTGCCTGCAGATGCGCTGGGGGACTGCCGGCCACCATTTGACGGAGCTCTCGGCAGCGGTGGTGGAGGAGATTGAGAAAGCGAAGGTGTTCCTTGAAATCGCAGGGCGAAACTGAAAAATTGCAGGTCACCTTCTGGGGAGTGCGCGGATCGATCCCCACCCCGGGCTATGAGACCTCGCGTTACGGTGGCAACACCGTGTGCGTGGAGCTGGGGTTTTCCGGTTGCGGGCGCACCCTCATCATCGATGCCGGTTCGGGCATCCGGCGGCTGGGGGATCATCTGCTGGCTCGTTCCGGTCCGGCGGCCGGGTGGGCGCTGGACCTTCTGCTGAGCCACACCCATCTCGACCACATCCTCGGGTTGCCATTTTTCGGTCCGCTCTACCGGCGCGACACCCGGCTCACGCTCTACGGGCCGACCATTTCCCCAGAGGATCATCTGGAGCAAGTGATCGGCGGCCAGCTGTGCTACCGCTATTTTCCCGTGCGGCAGATTGAGCTTGCCGCTCACATCACCTATGTCGATTTGCGCGAAGGGGTCTATGACTTGGGCGATGGGATTACCCTGACGGCCACTTACCTCAATCACCCGTTACTATGCATGGGCTATCGCTTTAGCTGGCGCGGCCGGTCGGTATGCACGGCCTTCGATACCGAGCCGTTTCGCAATCTGTTTATCAGCGACCCCGCGAATCCCGGCTACGATGCGATCATGGCGCTGGAGGGCGAACAGGCCGCCCGCGAAGCCAATTTGAGGATGCAGTCGTTTTTCCGGGATGCGGATTTGCTCATCCACGACGGTCAATACACGGAGCAGGAGTATCACGCCGGCCGCGCCGGGTGGGGGCATTCATCGATCGAGCAGGCCGTTGGAGCGGCGGAGGCGGCCGGCTGTCGCCAACTGGCATTGATTCATCACGACCCCATGCGTTCCGACTCGGAACTCGATGGTTTCGCTCAGCGCTACTGCGGGTTGCGGCCGGAGTCCGGCTTGGACGTATGCTTTGCTCGCGAGGGGATGTCCATCACGCTTTAATCTCCGGTAGATCCGGGACCTCAGACGCGATGCCGTTCGACGCGCCCAGACCATCGTTCAAACTCGATGGTGCCGCTAAGGGTTACAGGCGGGCAATGCTCTGGGCGAAAGAGGGGTCCCTCAGCAGTTTTTTTGCAAAGTTCAGATACTTCGCCGTGATGGCGCGCACCGCCAGTTGAAGCGCATACGGTTTTAACGGCTTTTCGAGCAGGTAGGTTACATTTGAGGCGAGACACATATCCACGACATCTTCGCTGGCCTTGCCGCTGATGATGATGGCGTCCTGGTGGGCGGACGGAAATTTCGGCTCGATCGAGTCTAGAAAAAAGAAGCCGTTCATGCCTTTCAGGAAGACGTCGACCACGAAAATGCCAAGTCCCACGTCGCGCTTCAGACACCAGCCGATGGCCTTTTCTGCGTCGGAAAAGGCAACCACCTGGCCCCACGCGTAAAACGTTTCGATCAACTCCTTGAGCACCTGGCTGATTCCCGGGTCGTCATCGAGCACCACCACATCCAGACCGTCCGACATGCATTCTCCTCTCGAGCATAGGCCGCCCCCGGGCGCGGCTGCAATCAGTTCGATTCGAAATTTTTATCCGTGAGGTTGTATTTCTCGAGTTTGCGATAGATGGTGGACACGTTGATCCCCAAAATCTTGGCGGCCTTGGGCCGATTGCCGTTCGTCGCCTCCAGCACCCGTTCGATGTGGCGGCGCTCGATCTCATCCAGGGTCAGTAAAGGCGAATTGCGGCGGCGCTCGGGCCCCTCGTAGGGCAGCAGCGTTCGCGCCGCAGCCAGGGACAGGGTCTTGCCCTTCTCCTGCAGGACCGCGGCTGCGATCAAGTTTTCCAATTCACGCACGTTACCCGGAAACGCGTAAGTCAACAGACGCTCGGTCAACTCGGGGGCCAGGTCGGCGATTTTTTTCTTGTTGGCCCCGGCGTGCAGCCTCAGGAAGTACCGGGCCAACGGAAGAATATCCTTTTTGCGCTCGCGCAGCGGAGGGATTTTGATATTGTAGGTGTTGATGCGATAGAATAAATCGGCGCGGAAGCGTCCCTTGAGAATCTCCTCGCTGATGTCGCGATTCGTGGCCGCGATGATGCGGACATCGACATTGCGGACCTCGGTGCTGCCGAGCCGGTAGAACTCACGTTCCTCGATCACGCGCAGCAGCTTGGCCTGCAGCGACGGATCGAGCTCGGTGATTTCGTCCAAGAAAAGGGTACCGCCGTGGGCGGCTTCGAAAAAACCGCGACGCTCGCCGCCGGCGTCCGTATAAGCCCCTTTCGCATGGCCGAAAAATTCATCTTCGAAAAGGGTCTTGCTGAATGAAGCCATGTTGACCGCGTAGAAGGGCGCTTTGGAGCGGCGGCTCAGTTGGTGGATCACACGGGCCAACATCTCTTTGCCGGTCCCGGATTCGCCGTTGATGACCACGCTGTAATCGGTGCCGGCCACGGCTTCTATCTGGTGAAAGACCAACGCCATGGATTCGTCTTCGGCAATCAGATGGGCGAAGGCATCGGGTTGCTTCAAGTGATCGAAGATCTTCTTGCGACCCACGCGGGCCAGCTCGTCGCGGAAGCGGTAGCGCTCGATGTTGCTTTGGACGAGCGCCACCAGCTTGTCGCTGTTGAGGGGTTTGACCAAGTAATCGCTAGCGCCGCTGCTGATGGCTTGCACGGCGGTGGGCACGTCGTCCATGGCGCTGACGATCACGCAGTCCACCTCCGGGAATTCCTCCTTGATGCGTTGCATCACTTCCATGCCGCCCATGTGCGGCATCATGAGATCCAGCAACACGAGCGGGAAGCGCTGCGATCGCAGAACGTCCAGAACACGACGGCTGTCGGATACGAGAGCCGGTTCCGGCAATCCAGCGCTGACCAAGGTGGCCTTGATGCTCAACAGCAGCCCCTCATCATCATCGACCACCAGGATTGCGGGTGTTTGGACGGAAATTGATTTCATAAGAAATTGAAGCTGATTGTAGTTAGCGTTTTTCTTACGCGACGCGGCGATGTGCGAACCTTTGTTTTTATCTTAGACGGAAACCGTATGGCAGTCAAGCAGGGCGGCTTTGCAACTAATAAATATTATTAATAATAATAGATAGTTGTTTTTTTTAAAGCGCGTTCTCTCAGCAACGCGGACAGGCTCTTTTTAAGTCTTATCGAACGGTGCCAGTTGCGCACAGGAGGCGGTCAATGGTTCTTTCGATGCTCTGCTGCCAGGGAGGGCGGCGGACCGCAAAGGCGGTTTCGATCCGGCCGCAGTCCAACACGGAATAGGGCGGCCGGCGAGCCGGTGTGGGGTATTCGGCGGTGGTGACAGGCCGGAGGCGAAAGGAGGTGATATGGCCGCGCGATACCAGCGTTTCGAGCACGTGGCGAGCCATCCCATACCAGGAGGTGACGCCGCTGCCGCAGTAATGGTAGGTTCCCCAGGGGATTTCTGCGCCTGAGGCCAGCTGTTGGGCAATGTGCAGCAAGGCGTCGGCCAGGTCGGCGGCGCAGGTCGGGCACCCGAGTTGGTCCTCCACGATCCGCAGCTCGTTGCCCTCGCCGACGAGGCGCATCACGGTCTTGAGGAAATTGGCGCCGTGAGCGCTGTAAAGCCAAGCGGTGCGCACGATAAGGTGCTGATTCAGGGAGCCGCGCACGCCGGCTTCGCCTTCGGCCTTGCTGCGGCCGTAGACCCCCAGAGGAGCCACCGGATCATCCTCCCGATAGGGCGATCCCTTCAACCCATCGAAAACGTAGTCGGTCGAGATATGGATGAGCGGAATTTGTTCCCGTGCGCAGCGCCGGGCGATGCGCACGGGGGCTTCGGCATTAACGGCGAAGGCGAGGTCCGGCTCGGATTCGGCCCGGTCCACCGCGGTATACGCTGCGGCGTTGATAACCGCCGCCGGGTGGAACTCGTCCCAGATGCGGTCGATCTGCTCGGGGCGTGTCAGATCCATATGAGCCAGGAGCGGCGCCAGAACGTCGATGCCGCGGGACGCTGCTTGAGCGATCAGCTCCGAGCCGAGTTGGCCCTCTCCGCCGGTAATGAATAGTTTCATGCGCTCAACAGGTTCAGAAGGTTGTTAGAGGCTTCGGTGCCCGCAGAACCGCCGGGCATCGGGCCGATTTGCATGCGAGTGAATCTCAATCGGTTCGGCCGGGGTTGCCGGCGATCATCTCATGGAGACGGGCCGGCGGTCGCGACGGCCTGATCCAGACGGGCCAGCAACTCCTCGATCTGCGGCCGATCGTTCAGGGCCTCGCACCAGCGTTGGGGCAGCGCGGCTGGCCCAGCGTGTGCGCCGAGAACCAAACCGGTAAGCAGGCCGCGGGCGGCCGAATCCCCGCCCGCCATCACGTTCTCGATCAGGCCTTCCTCCAAGTGATCCTCATATTTGGCGATGAGATGAACGGTCGCCGGTAAGGCCGTCGCTACCGCGCACATTTGTCCGAACCGATGGATGGCGGTGCGCGAGTCTTCCCCGGCGCTATCCAGGCCGGCTTGAACCCATCCGGCGATCGGATCCCGTGGATCCATCTCGTCTGACGCGAGTGTCATGGCCTCAGCGGGGCGTTGCCCGTGAAGCACCAGCCAGGCGGTTCGGCCGAAAAACTCCCCAGCAGCGCTGACTTCGGCATGGTTATGGGTGATGGCGGTCTGCTGGCGGATGCTTTCCAGAAGTGAGACCCGGTCGTTGCGATAGCAATAAACCAAAGGCGCCAGGCGTGCAGCACCGGCTAAGTCCTGCGAGGCTGACCCGGCCTGAAGCGGACTGAGCCCCTCCTCAAGATTTTCAAGCGTCTGCCGGCTGGCGCCGTCGACATAGCCGGTGTAGGTTTTAAAAAAGTCGCGCCAGGCTCGTCCGAAACGGTCGGCATTAAAACCGTCGCCCTCGGCAACCGAGCGCAGCAGCAACAGGGTCTGATCCCCGTAATGGGTCAAATCGCCTTGCTGCTTGGTGGGGTGATACGTGGGGTGGGATGGTTTGAGAAAATCCACCACCCGTCCGAATTTCTGATCGATTTGCCGGATATCGTAGATCCAGTGCACTCCGAGTGCCAGGGCATCGGCAGCAAAGGAGGCCAGCACCATGGTCTTCGCTTTTTGGATCATTCTCAATCTCCGCGGGGGATGGCCCGCCGCTCATCATTCTTGTTTGAGCTGTTGGTGCTGATACTCTGCTTGCATCGTTTCTAGCATTTCAGATAGTTCCTTGGGGCTCAGCAGTCCTTTTTCCACGAGCAGGCGCGCCAATGCCTCCAGGCGCACGGTGGTGGAAAGGAGCAGTTTTTCGAGAGATTCCGTGCGCTCGGCAACCGAATTGTTGGGGCCTAAGGCATCAAGGGGCGAGGATTCGCCGCGCCGGTCCTTACCGGTGCGGCGTTCCACGCCATGATACGGTGTTTTGATCCAGCGCCGATTCATGCCGGAGCGCCGCTCGCGTGCCGCCTCGTCCGTGTCGCTGCTGCGTTTGAATGTCATCACCTGTTTCCGAGATTAAAAAAAGAGGGTTTAAGATGCATTTTTCTTAAGCTTAGTATAAAATGAAGCGCAGGTCAAAACGGAAAGCCGCCGCCGGCGACGGCGTTCGCACGCTCCGCCCAGAGCCCGATGCGCTTTGGACACGGCGCCGAGAATCGTCGCCGCAGAAGTGAATTCATCAGGAAGGAGTTGCGGTTTAGATGTATCTCGCCCATTATCAGCTGAAAAAAGAACCGTTCGGAATCGCCCCCGATCCGGAATTCATATGGCTGGGACCCCACCAGAGCCATATTATGGAAACCCTCCGAGAAGGCATTTTCGATCGGGATGGCTGTTTGGTTCTTACCGGAGACATTGGTACCGGCAAGACCGTCCTAGTTAAGCGGCTGGTCACTCAGAATGGCATGGCGCCGGTTTTTATCACGGTCAGCGGGCCCGAGCTGACCGAGCTGGACTTCTATCACGTGTTGGCCGCCGAATTCCATATGAACCGCCGCTTCGAGAGCCGACAGGAGTTCATCGCTGATTTCAGCCGGGTGCTTTCGAAGGCATTCGGTGATGATCGCAGGGCGATCCTCATCATCGACGAGGCACAGCGGCTAACGCGCGCAGCGCTGAAGGATCTCGCCGCTTTGGCCAACCTGCAGTCGAACGGAAAAAGGCTGCTGAAAATTCTCCTGGTAGCGCAACTTGAATTCAATGCCGATGAAGACTTGGGGATGAAGGGGAGTGGCCTGCCGGGCCTTGCGGCCCGCTGCCGCCTGGAGCCGCTGAGCGAAGCGGACACTCAAAACTATATCGTGCATCGTCTGAAAGTGGCCGGGAGGGAGCAGCCTTTGTTCAGCCCCGACGCCGTGCGCGAGGTTCACGCTTTGTCCAACGGAGTTCCGCGACTGATCAATATCATCTGCGACCATGCCCTGCTCTATGGCTACAGCGCCAATCTGGCGCGGATCGACCGTAGCGTGATTCGGGATTGCAGCCGTGATCTGAGCGTGGCGCTGGACCTGGACGACGCCCCGGGCGGCCTTCCCTCGCAGACGACGCTTGAAGACACTGCCGACACCGCGCATGGGCCGGCGAAGGATCCGGCTTGGTGGGGGCGGCGTTCCTGGCTTTATCTGGCGGCGGCCATGGTAATGGCCGTGGCGGCCTTTTATTTAATCTCGCGCTGACAGCTCCCGATTCAAGCTGGGTTCGGCGATCGCCGGGGAAAAGCGCCGCGTCCAGCATACATCTCGAACTTTGCCAACCTCCCGTCCAATCCACCACTCTTAAGCGGTCGCTTCCATGAGGGCTTCAGCCCGATGTGCTTCAACATTTCGCGATCTCCGAAGTAGATGAACGCAGTCGCCCCCGCACAGCGCTGCTTCAGGAAGTCACCGAGTTCACGGTAGAATAGTTCGGTGCCGCCCTTCGGTCTGAGGCGGATGCCGTAGGGCGGGTTGCAGACCATGACCCGGCCGGCCCACTCGTTTAACTGTTTGAAATCGGATGGGTCGATGCGAATCGATGCCCCGTGCGGCAGCCGGCGGAGGTTGGCTCGCGCGGTCTCGACCGCCGCCGCGGAGATATCGCCCCCGCTGATGCAATCGGCGATCGGCGGCCGGATCGCACGATCGGCCCTTGTTTTCACCGACGACCACAGCCCGCGGTCGAAATCAGGCAGCTGCTCGAAACCGAAATGTCCGCGCAGAAAGGCACCGGGGATACGGCAATGGTGCATCAAGGCTTCCGCGAGCAGCGTGCCCGAGCCGCACATAGGGTCGACCAGCGGGCGAGACCCATCCCAGCCGGTCCATTGGATGATGGCTGCTGCGACGGTCTCTTGCATCGCGGCCGGCCCGCCCTCATGCCGGTAGCCCCGGCGGTGAAGCGATCCGCCGGAGGTATCCAGGCTGATGACTGCGCGATTGTTCTCGACAAAAAGACTGATCCAAACATCGGGGTCGATGCGCCGGACATCCGGACGTCGACCGCAGTCTTCCCGAAAATAGTCTACAATGGCGTCCTTGAGGCAAAGGGCGGCGTACTGGGAGTGCCGGATCTTGCTGTTGGACACGTTGGCGAACACCGCGAGGGTCTGGGTCACCCCCATGACCGCCTTCCAGGGCACCTTTCGGGCCATGCGGTAAAGACGATCGGTATCGTAGCAGGTGAAGCGCGTGAGCGGCGCCAGCACCCGCGAGACCAGCCGGGACTGGTAGTTGATGCGATACAGTGCCGCCGCATCGGCTTCGAAATGCAGCCCGCAGAAGGAAGGCCTGACCGTGGCAGCCCCCAGACGCCGGATCTCCTCGGCACCGAGTTCCTCTATCCCTTCGGCGATCTGGGCGAAATACGTTTGATCTGTTTGGTATGCGAACACAGAGGGTTGGCCTTGATATTGTTTGCGGGGGAATCGTGCAGGCCTGGAACCCGACATGCCGGCATTGACATCCCCCGTCTGCTGGGGCATTTTCGATTCAAAGAGCGACCGTCCCTGGCGGCCGCTTGTATTCTAAGGATGGCCGTATGATTTTGCCGTTTTTCGGCTTGAAAGACAACCCGTTCAAACTCACCTTCGACGGGAAATATCTTTTTCTGGGAAGACACCATGAAGAGGCATTGGCCCATCTGCGTTTCGCCCTAACCGAAGGCGAAGGGTTCACCGTCATCACCGGCCTGAACGGGATGGGCAAATCGACGGTTTGCCGGTCCTTCGTTGAGACGCTCAAGGGCGGCGCGGTGGTTGCCTTTTTATCAAGCCCCATTAGCAGCTCGAAAGAACTTCTGCAGCGCATGCACCACAGCTTTGGAATAGCTGGCAACTCGCAGACCGCGCACGAGTTGATCGATGTGCTGAACCGCTTTCTGATGCGCGAACGGATCGCCGGGCGGAAGGTGGTGGTGTTCATCGACGACGCCCAGATTCTGGCGCCGGAAGTACTGGAACAAATCCGCCTGATTTCCAATCTCGAGACGACCCGTGAAAAATTGATCCAGATCGTGCTGATCGGCGAGCCCGCATTGATGCAGCTGCTGAACTCTCACCAGTTGCGCCAGATGGGTCAGCGCGTATCGGTGTGCTATGAAATCGGCCCGCTGACCATCGATGAGACGGCGGCCTATATCCAGCACCGTCTGAGCGTCGCAGCGGCAGGGCCTCCAGTTCGGTTCAGCCGCGAAGCGGTCCGGAAAATATTTCGGTATGCGCGGGGAAACCCCCGGCGGATCAATATCGCCTGCAGCATGATGCTGGAGGCCGCGTTCAAGGTCCGAAAAAAAGAGATGACCGGCGAACTGGCGCACGCCGTTATTCGGGGTCTCGACCACCTGGAGGGGCGAGATGTCACCGGCCCGGCCCTGGCGCGCTTGCCGACTTGGGCCATGGCGGTCGGGGGCCTGCTGCTCTTGGGTGCAGCGGCGGTGTGGGTGTTTCGGTCTGCGCCGCCGCGACCGCTGCCCGACCCAGGCGCCTTTGAACCTCGCCCGGCAGCAGAGTCCACTGCTGAAGCGTCATCTCCGGGAGACGGTGCCCTTGAAACCGTCCCGGCTGCGCCTGCGCCGCCGGCATCCGGAAAATCCGTCGCCCCACGGGCTGAACCCGGTTCAGAAACGGCCGACGTAGGCCAGAAGCCAGCCATGACCCACTCGGTCCAAATCGGAGCCTATCTGAACCCCGAAAACGCCCAGCAGGTGGCGGCCCAACTCAATACCAAGGGTTATTCGGCCCGGATTATGAGAATCACGGGCGCCCATGGCCGCATTTGGTATACGGTACGAATCGGGGACCACCCCAGCCGCCAAGCCGCTCAGGCCCAAGCGGATGAATTCAGCCGCCGCGAGCACCAGCAAAGCGTGGTAAGGCCTTTCGGAGGATATTAGCGGCCGGCCTCGAATTTTTGGTGCCCCTGGCAAGAATCGAACTTGCGGCCAATGGATTAGGAATCCATTGCTCTATCCACTGAGCTACAGGGGCGATAG